>DATLJG010000226.1:0-3239 GCA_035538995.1 Hyphomicrobium sp.
AAATGCGCCGGAGCTCCGCAGAAGGCGATGTACCTTTCCGCCGATCACTGGCGGCGTAATGGCATCCTCGGCAAGTTCGAGGTCGAATTCTACAGTCCGGGCGGTGTTTTGTTCAGCGTTCCGGAATATGTCCCGGCTCTGATGCAATACGTCGAGCGCTATAATGCGGCGTTGAAATTCAGTCACAACCTCATTGCCATCGATGGTCCTGGCAAAACGGCGACCTTCAAGAAGACGGATTCCAACGGCAATGCGGAAAATGTCGAGACGCGCTTCGACATGATCCACGTCACGCCGCCTCAGACCGCGCCTGATTTCATCCGTAGCAGCCCGCTTGCCGATGCGGGGGGATGGGTCGACGTCGATCCGGCAACGCTGCGCCACAAGAAATACCGCAATATCTTCGGCCTCGGTGACGCAATCAATGCGCCGAACGCAAAGACGGCGGCCGCCGCCAGAAAGCAGGCGCCCGTCGTCGCGGAAAACGTGCTGTACGACAAGGGCCAACGCCCGTCGCAATGTGCCTACGACGGATACGGCGCGTGCCCGCTGACCGTTGAACGCGGCCGGATCGTGCTTGCCGAATTCACCTACGGCGGCAAGGTCGCGCCCTCGTTTCCTCACATCATCGACGGCACGAAAGCCACGCGCGCCGCCTGGATTCTCAAAGAGCGGGTGCTGCCGCCCGTCTATTGGAACGCCATGCTCAAAGGCCGTGAATGGCTGGCAAAGCCCCGCGTGAAGGCATGAGGCGGCCGGCGACAAGCGCTGGTCTCCTCGCTGCGACGCTTGTCGAATGTTCGGCGGTCAAAAGTTGCCGGTACTATCTGGGCTACTGATGCCGTCATGCTACCAAGACGGTGACAGCCTCGCGCACGCTTAGCCCTCTAAAGGCTCGAATAAGGCGCGCCTTAGGTCTGACATGACGTAGACGCTTCCGGCGCCGGCCGATCCGATTGCCGGAGGAAACATGCCGCCAGTTCAGGGAAGATCCGCGCACGCCGTCATCAGCGAGCCCGAGACGCAGGATGGCGCGGCCCTCGCCGCGACGTTCGACCTCACAACCGCGACGGCCTCCGAGCTTCTCCAACTCGGCGTGCAAAACGCTAGATCCGGCGAACTCCACGCCGCCGCTGACGCCCTCGCACGGGCGACCATGAAAGATCCGCAATTAGCCGACGCATACGAAGCACTGGCGACGGTGTTGCTGGCTTTGGATAATATCGAGTTCGCCTGCAAGGCCAAGGCCAGGGCCGTCGGGCTTGGCTATAACTCGGCCGCCGATTGGGAATTGCTCGGCGACATGTTCGTCGCGCTTGGTCAGGCCGACGATGCTGCTCAGGCATTCGGAACAGCGTTGGCGCTGCTCCCAGAAGCACCGCCGGCGTTGGAGCAAAAACTGCGCATCACAGCCGAGGCTTCAAGTTTCGCCACTTCGCGCGCCACTGCCCCGCCGCCTGGCCTGCTGAGCCTCGATGATTTAATGCTCGCGGACGAACAGACGGCCGGCGACGACATTCCGGCAATCTGGCGTCGCGTCAATCTGATCACGATCAACCCGACCGACAATCCGCACACGGCCGCATTCAGCGATTTGACCGCCGCCTTCGAAAAAGCACTCCGCTCGCTTGGCATAACGGTCCATGTCCGCTCCAACGAAGTCGGACTTGAAGGCGTCAATCTGCTGTTTGGCGCGCACCTCATCGGCTCGCAGGAGAGCGCCGACCGTCTTCCGCCCAACACAGTCATTGTGAACCTTGAGCAGCTTCGCGGCTTCAACATCGCCGACCGCCCGATCTACACGAGCCTGCTGCGCCGCCTCGCCGTCTGGGACTACAGCAGGCGCAATATCGTGCAAATCAAAAGTCTGATGCACAATTCGCGCATCACGCATTTCAGCATCGGATATACGCCGGAAATGACGCGCGCACTGCCCGGCCAACAAACAACCGACGTGCTGTTTTATGGCAGTCTCAACGACCGGCGCGTTGCCATACTGAATGGCTTGCAACAGGCAGGCCTGCGGGTCAAACATCTCTTCAGCGTCTATGGCGACGACCGCGACGCAGCCATCGCCGATGCCAAGATCGTGCTCAACATGCACTTTTATGAAGACAGCATTCACGAGATCGTCCGCACCTCCTATCTGCTCGCCAACAGCAAGGCTGTCGTGAGCGAGTGCGGCCCCGATACCGAAATAGACGACGATATTCGCCAAGCGATTGTCGCGGTTCCCTATAGAGATATCGTCCAGAGCTGCGTTGCGCTCATCAACGATGAACCGCGCAGGCGGGCGCTGGAGCGCAAGGCGTTCGAGATGTTCGCCAAACGCAATCAGGCCGAATTGCTGCGCGAAGCCATCAAGGCAACGGTACTGCCGGCATCCTGATCCGCGATTGCCTCTTGCAGAACTCGGCTACGCCGCCTCTTTGAGGGCGCTGCTCAGGCTCGTGAGCTTTCGCCAACGGCGATCCAACTCTGCAATATCGGCCTGATGCTGCGCACCGAAACCGTTCTTGACGTCGAAGGTATCGCGACGATCCGAGATCTGCATCTTGCGCGCCTTGAAATCATTGCACCACGGGCTGAAGCCATACCATCGGATCGAACCGAGATCGCGGCTGCCGTTGCATTGACGCGGCAATTGCGACGAGTGCCGGCCGGGCGTGTACGCGCCGATAGCGTAGTGGTGATAGAAACGGCTGCGCGTCGGGAACGTCAGCCCCGGTATGGCGAGCGCGTTGAAATCGATCTCGTTCTCCCAAACACCCGCCGACTTCTGTGCGACCAGCGGCTGCGCCGGATCGGGCGCGACGTTCGGTTCGATATCGATCATGACGGCGCCGGGCAATCGCACGCCCGTCAAGTCATGCTGAAGAAGAAGACGCTCCATCTTTTCCAAGCCCGGAGCGACGAAGAATTCCGTCGTATTCAGCGCCAGCTTCCACGCATCCGGAAAGCGCGCTTCATGCTTCATCACTTCGAAATCGCACATGATCGCGGCAAACGACGCATTCTCCGACGGGATGACCTCCCAATGCGGAACAAGCTCCTTGCAGATCGCCACCGACTCGTCCGTTGACGCATAATCGATCAGGACGCCGTGGTCGAAAATCTCGCGATGATGTTTCAGCCACCAGGGCAGCAGATAGGCTTCGTTGAAGAAGTGCGAAATCACCACCCTCTGAGCCATCGTGCGTTATCCAATCTCGCGCAGTGTCGGAAAATACATGATGAAC
>DATLJG010000227.1:0-4358 GCA_035538995.1 Hyphomicrobium sp.
TTTACACACAGATACCAAATATCCGAAAGCCTATAGATCTCGCGCGCGGCGGAAAGAAAGGCGACGCCCTTATCTCTTTCGACGACCGCGCTTCGATCGTCCACCAACTCTGATAAAATGCCCGCCAACATGCCGAATGTCCGTTGAATGTTTTACCGAAATCAAGTGCTCAATTATTTTTCTCTGAAGGCCCGGTAGAAGCTGCCCATGACAGGTTCCATCAAGTAGTCGAAGAAGGTTCGCTCGCCCGTGCGAATGTAGAGATCGGCAGGCATGCCCGGTGTGGGCTTGAAGTTCGGTGCTTTGGCAGCGACGTCTTTTTCGTCGAGCTTCACACGAACGATGAACGATCCCCGGTCGGTTGTTTCCGGCGTCGCTGTCAGCATCGACGGCCGGTCTGAAATAGTGTCGGCGGACAGATAGCTGACCTTGCCCTCAACCATCGGCGTGACCCGCTGATTCAATGCCGAGAGTCGCACCGTTGCAGGCTGCCCTTCTTTGACGTGCGACACCTGATTTGGGCTGATACGCCCTTCGATAATCAGCTCATCGTTCACCGGCAAAAGTTCCAGAATCGTGCTGCCGGCGCCGACGACGCCGCCGCGCGTGTGCTGGTTGAGCTTGACAACGATGCCCCGAACGGGTGCCCTAATATCTGTTCGCTCGACGACGTCTTTTGCGGCGCGGATCTGCTCTGTCACGTCGTCGAGGTCGGATTCCGTCTGCCGCAACTCTTCAACGGCTTTCTGCGTCACCGTCGACTGGATAGAGGCGATCTGCTGCTCGGCCCGCGCAATCTGCTGACGGCTATCGGCGACGCGTCCGACAAGTTCTCCGAGCTGCCCGGTCAACGCCGCCTCGTCGCGTTGAACGGCGTAGACTTCCGTTCTGCGAATAAGATCGCGAGAAAGTAAGGCATTCTTGGCTTTGAGCTCTTCGCCGAATAGATCCAGACGTTCCTGCGTCGCCTTGATCTGCGCCTGATATCCGGCGATGCTTTCCTTGAGCCCGGCGATCTCCTTCCGCAAGACCGCCTCCTCGTTCTCGGTCTTCTTTCGCCGCGACGTGAGTTCAAGCTGCTGCCGACTAATGATCATCTGAACGTCCGCATCATGGACGTCGATCTCAGATGTTGCCGGCAGGGCGAACGTTTCCTTGTTCGCCAATTCCGCTTGCAATCGGGCTTGCGTCGTCACCAGCCGGTACTTCCGCAACACGAGCATACGCAGCTTGGCTTGCGCCGTTGTTGGATCGAGTCGGAGCAGGATCTGTCCCGCTTCCACCAGATCGCCTTCCTTGACGGCGACTTCGCTGACGATGCCACCTTCGAGATGTTGGATCTGCTTATTCTGTCCGGCGGCAACGAATGTTCCGGAGGTGACAACCGCGCCATCCAATGGCGCCGTCGCGGCCCACGCACCGAATCCGAGACCGCAAACTGCGACCACGCCCAATCCAATCAAGCTCGGAAGACGCGAGCTTTTGGGTACGGTCTTGTGCCACTCGTCAATTCCAGGACATCCAAAAAGCATTTCTATTCCCCTGACGCATAACGTTGAAGAGCGGATGTGTTGCGAACATTCTCAAGCGGATGGCGTCGCGGTCGCCTGACTGACGAGGCGATGCAGAACATCGCGCGGCGCTCCGAAGCCCTCCATTCGTCCCGATCGCAAGACGAGAACCTTATCGACCGTATTCAAGAGCGCCGGCCGCTGCGTAATCAGCACGATCGTGACGCCGCGCTCCTTCGCCTTCTTCATGCTGTCGGCCAAGGCTTTTTCGCCGACGGCGTCGAGGTTGGAGTTCGGTTCGTCAAGCACGATCAGCGACGGACCGCCAAAGAAGGCGCGCGCCAGCGCGATACGCTGTTTCTGCCCACCGGAGAGCGGTGCACCGTTACGGTCGAGCACGGTTTCGTAACCGGCGTTGAGCTGGCACACCATGTCGTGCACACCGGCAACGGCGGCCGCGTCGTAAATGTCCTTATCGGGGAGATCTGTACGAAGCCGGCAAATGTTCTCTTTGATCGTTCCGGGAAAGAGCTCGACCTCTTGCGGAAGATAGCCGGTAAACTCTCCGAATTGGCGACGATCCCAGTTGCGCAGTTCCGTTCCGTCCAGTCGGACCTTGCCAGCCGTCGGGAAGACACAACCGACCAGAATGCGCGCGAGTGTCGATTTACCGGACCCCGAAGGACCGACAATTGCGAGCGACTCTCCGGGATTGAGTTCAAAGCTCAGGCCGTTGAGGACCGGCTCTCGCGTTCCCTGCGGAATGTAAAGGAGACGTTCGACGCTCACTTTTCCCGCAGGCCGGGGCAGCCTCAGCTTCGACTTCTCTTCGCTGAGCCCTTCGAGCGCTGCCCTGACACGAGCATAGGATGCGCGCGATTGAACGACGGAGCGCCAGCCCTCGATCATTCCTTCCAGCGGCTGCAACGCGCGGCCGCCGATGATCGATGCCGCGATCATCATGCCGCCGGTCAATTCGCCGGAGAGGGCAAGATGCGCGCCCCAACCGAGGATCAAGATCTGTGTCGCCAGGCGCGCAAACTTTGATGCCCCGCTAATCCAAAAGTTTCTGTCGTGTGCATTGATCTGCATCGCCAGTGCGGGCGCCTGTTCGCGTCCCCAATGCAGAATGCTTTCGTTCAACATGCCCATCGCATTGATGACCTGGGCATTGCGAGCGAGGGATTCTGCATTCGCGTCGGCTTTTGACGAGAATGTTCCGGCCTTTCCAAGAGGCCCTGCTGTTGCCGTCTGATTCAGCAAAGCGATTCCGAAAAGTACGAAGCCGGCTGTCAGAACGATCGCGCCGAGGTCAGGATGAATGAGAAAGATCACCCCGAAATAGAATGGCGACAGCGGCGCGTCGAACAGCAGGAGCATCGTCGGACTGGAAAGGAAGCTGCGCACCTGGTGCAGCGCCCGAAGCGCCTGCAGGCTCCCGCCCTCCCCTGTCGGCGCCGACATGACGATGCCCGCGAGAATGGGTCCGCCGAGAATGACCTCCATCGACGCGGCAAGCCGCCCGAGTACCTGGCGCCGCAGGATGTCGAGGATCGAAAGCGTGCCAAGCAAGCCGACCGCCAGCGCTGAGAGCATCAGCAATGTGTCGACGCTGCGGCTTGTCAGAACCCGGTCCGAAATCTGGAACAGGTAGATCGGCATCGTGAGCATCAAGACGTTCACGAACAGAGAAAAAAGCGCGACCAACGCGAATGTCCGCCGCGACAGGCTGCGCCAGCGGGCGAGTGGATCAGACCGCCGGTCCCGCTGTGATGCGTGCGTTTCGTGTGCTACCGCGGCGGCACTTTTCCACTTACCGATTTCAGCACGTAGTTCCGTGAGACGCCGCACAGCGGCGTTTTGGCCCTGCTGGCCTCCCGACGATAGCAACTGTTCGTCGCGAAGCCGTTCAAGGTCTACGACGGAGCCCTCTTCGGGTTCTTCGATCTGCTCGCGTTCGCTGCCTGCGATATAGAGATTATTCATTGTGGCCGTCCCCTGTTGATCTTTCGCTCAATGCCTCGAGCTTGGCCTAACCGAACAAGCCCAAGTGCAGATGAGAATGCAGATCATCGAGAAGCGGGAGGTGCGAGAGCGTTTGATCGCTGCCATGATCGCCAGAGTCAGACGCGCCGTCGGTCGTGTGCGGACCAAGTCCGATAGCGCTTGCCACGATCGTCGTAATTCCACCTGTATCTGTCGATGCGGGTGCCGACACGCCAGCGTCGTGTGACGCATCGCTTACAGCGAGGTTGAATTGCGAATAGCCGGGCGTATTCGCAGCAACGTCATTAGATACAATTGCGTCTGGTGTTTCGGCGGCAAAGGATAGCGAGCCGGACGACGAGACGCCCAAGCTGTGCAAGGTACTTCCGAGCAAATCGTGGAGACCGCTCGCGGTGTCCGCAGCTGAAGTAACTGGAGAGCCATTATGGTCGAGAAGACTTGTCACCGGCGACGCCAGTGTATCGAAACTGACCGATGCGGTAACGCTATGGATTACGCTATCGGTCAAGCCCGTGACAGTCTGCGCGGCGTTGCCAATCGCGTCACCGGCAGCATCACCGATCGTATGAATCGTTGCGTCGGCGACCGTCGTTACCGTCGACGTCAGATCGGAAGCCAGCGGCGCAACGTCGCCGATAAGCGCGCCAACCGTATGCGTTGCAGTATTGGCAATGTCGCCAATGAGGGGCGTGACGGAGCCGACACCGTTATCGACGAGGCCGGTGACTGCGCCGAGAGTTGTATCAAGCGTCGTCGCGACGGTGCCGGTCAAATCTTGAGCGAGGTGATCGACACTTCCGACAACACCACCGACGGTATCCGCCACAGTTCCGACGGTCG
>DATLJG010000228.1:0-4186 GCA_035538995.1 Hyphomicrobium sp.
TCTCAACCTGACGCGCTACGAAACACCCGCTCCCGAAAAGTGGTTCAACCAGCAGCAAAAGCTGTCTTTCGAAATCCGCGATTTCTACGGACGCTTGATCGACGGCATGCGCGCCGATCGCGGCAAGCTGCGGTCCGGCGGCGACGCCGGAGGACCGGCGATGCAGGGCAACCCAACCGTTGAAACCGTTGTGTCGCTTTATTCCGGCATCGTGCGAGTGAAAGACGACAGCACCGCCAGCGTCGATTTCTACCTGCCGGACTTCAACGGCACTGTCCGCGTGATGGCCGTCGCGTGGAGCAATGACAAAGTCGGCCACGGCTCAGGCGATCTGATCGTTCGCGATGATGTTGCGTTGACCGTCGCCGTGCCGCGCTTCATGACACTTGGCGACGACGTCAAGCTCGGCTTCGACATGCACAACGTCGATGGGCCGTCTGCCGCCTACAAGCTCACGCTTTCAAAAAAGGAAGGCGACGATTCCAACGAGACGTTGACCGCAATCACCGATAAGACCGTCGATCTGAAAACCGGCGAACGATCGATGCAGCGCATCGATTTCAAGCCGGATGCGCTTGGCAGTTTAACGTTGAAGGCCGTCATCACCGGGCCCAACGACATTGCCGTCAAACGCGAGATGACGTTCGAAGTGATGCCGCCGGCCGGAGATATCAAGCGAACGACAATCTCATCGCTCAAACCGAACGGCGGCAAGCTCAGCGTCAGTTCTGATCTGGCTTACGACCTGATCCCGTCGCGCACGCGCATCAATCTGTCGGTCGGACCGGCTGCGCGCCTCGACGTTCCAACCCTGCTCGCCCAACTCGATCGCTATCCTTATGGATGCGCCGAACAGACCGTCTCTCGCGCCATGCCGCTCGTCGTCGCCAACGCCCTCGCGGCCCAGGTCGGCGTCGCCGAAGACAAGGAGCTAAAGGAGCGCGTCCAGAAAGCCATCGCCCGCGTCTTCGAAATGCAGGATTCGACCGGCGCATTTGGTGTCTGGGGTCCCTCGAATACTGATCTCTGGCTGACGGCTTACGTTTCCGATTTCCTGACCCGTGCCAAGGAAGCGCACTACGACGTGCCGCGACAGGGCTTCAATCGAGCGCTCGATCGATTGCAGAACTTCATCGCCTATGCGTCCGATTTCGAAAAAGGCGGCGAAGATCGCGCTTATGCGCTCTACGTTCTCGCCCGCAACGGCCGCGCCCCGATCGGCGATCTCCGCTACTACGCCGACACGCGCATCGACCGCTTCTCGACGCCGCTGGCAAAAGCACAAATCGGCGCCGCGCTGGCGATGATGGGCGACAAGGAACGCGCCGAACGCTCGTTCACCGCGGCCCTCGCCATGATGCCGACTTTGACTCCCGATTTCGGCTATCGCAGCGACTATGGTTCGACCTTGCGTGATGGCGCGGCACTGGTGGCGCTGGCGGCCGAAACCGGCGTCGCCAAGGCAGAGCAGCCGAAGCTCGCCAACGTCGTCGCCAAAGCCTACGAGTCGCGGAATTACACCTCGACGCAAGAACAGGCGTGGATGCTGCTTGCCGCCAAGGCATTGAACGACGAGGTCAAGGCCACGACACTTTCAATCGACGGCAAACCCGTGTCGGGTCCGCTGCTTCGCGGCCTGTCACCGGCCGAATTGAAGAACGGCGCGCTGACGATCACCAACAACGGCGATACGGCGGTTGACGCCGTGATCTCCGTCATCGGCTCGGCACTGACGCCGGAGCCGCCGGCATCAAAGGGTTTCCAAATCGAGCGGCACGCCTACACGCTCGATGGCAAGCCGGTCGATCTCGCGAGCCTCACCGGCGGCAACGCTGAAGTGAAACAGAATGATCGCTTCGTCATCGCGCTGAAAGTCACGTCGAATGAAGCGAGCGGCCGCGTCATGGTCGTCGATCGTCTGCCCGCCGGCTTCGAGATCGAGAACCCGCATCTTGTCGAGAGCGGCTCGATCGCCGGATTGACCTGGCTGAAATCGACCGCCGAACCGGAGCACACAGAATTCCGTGACGATCGCTTCGTCGCGGCGTTCAACTTCGCCGACGTTCGCACGACAAGCGAGGACAACCCCAGCGAAGGGTCTCCGGCAGCACCGGACGACTCCGTCGTGACGGATGATAGCAACGGACAGAAGAAGCCCGCGCCGGTTTCGGCCACCCTGGCTTATATCGTTCGCGCCGTCAGTCCCGGCACCTTCGTGCATCCCGCAGCCACCGTCGAGGACATGTATCGCCCCGAACGCTACGCCCGCACCGCAGCCGGAATACTGACCGTTTCGGCCAAGGAGTAAGCAAGGTGCGGCTGGGGTCTCTTGCGAAACGGCTTACCTCTCTCATCCCCCTCGCTCGCGGGGAAAAGACGAGGATTCTCTCCCTTGTCCCCCTCCCCCGACGCGGGGAGGGGAGAAGAGTGCCGTCCGTGCGGAATCTCGCCATCGCAGCATCCGTGCTCGTGCTCGCAGGCACAGGCACCGCCTACGGCCTCTATGTGAAAGCCTTCGCCGACGCCGGACCGTTGCGGCTTGAAGAAGCCAAGGCGACCTCGGTGACCGTCGTCGATCGCAAAGGCCGCCTCCTGCGGGCCTTCACGACATCCGAAGGCAATTGGCGGCTGCCGCTCGACCCAAAGGACGTCGATCCGCATTATCTCAAGATGCTCTTCGCCTTCGAGGACAAGCGCTTCTACAGCCATCACGGTGTCGATCCGAAAGCTGTCGTTCGTGCGGTTCTGCAAATGGTACGGCATGGGCGCATCGTGTCCGGCGGTTCGACGTTGACCATGCAGGTGTCGCGTTTGCTCGATGGCAAACATGAACGGACACCCAACGGCAAGCTGCGCCAGATGGCTCGCGCCGTCGAACTGGAACGCACACTTTCCAAAACGGAAATCCTGAAACTCTATCTTCGACTTGCGCCCTTCGGAGGCAATCTCGAAGGCGTCAGGGCTGCATCTCTGGCCTACTTCGGCAAGGAACCGCAGCGCCTCTCCCTGGGTCAGGCCGCGCTGCTCGTCGCGCTGCCGCAATCCCCCGAGCAGCGCCGTCTCGATCGCTTTCCCGAAGCCGCCAAGCGCGCCCGCGACCGCGTCCTGCAACGCGCGGTCGCGGCACACGTCATAACGGCGGCGGACGCCGAGAAGGCGAAACGAGAGAAAGTTCCGGTTGCGCGCTTTGGCTTTCCGATGTTCGCGCCGCACCTGACGGAAGCGGAAGTCGCCGCGCATCCGAAAGAGCAAACAATCAAACTGACGCTCGACCGGAATTTGCAGGGAAGCCTCGAAAAGCTCGTCGCTGAGCACGCGCGGCTCATCGGTGACAAAGTTTCGGCCGCCGTGATCGTCGCCAATCATCAAACGGGTGAAATCCTGGCGGAAGTCGGTTCACCCGGATACATGGATGCCGAGCGTCAAGGCGCTGTCGATATGGCGACGGCCATTCGCTCGCCGGGGTCGACGTTGAAGCCCTTCATCTACGGCCTCGCGTTCGAAGCCGGCCTCGCCCATCCCGAAACATTGATCGATGACCGGCCGACGCGCTTCGGCACGTACGCGCCCAAAAACTTCGATGAGAATTTCCACGGCACCGTCACGATCCGTGAAGCCCTCGAGCAGTCCTACAATATCCCGGCCGTTCGCGTTCTGGCGCGCGTTGGCCCAGGCAAACTTGTGGGTCGTTTCCGCCGTGCCGGAGTCAATGCGCGGTTTCCGGACAAGTCTGAGCCGACACTCGCGATGGCGCTCGGCGGCACCGGACTGACGCTCGAAGAAATGACGCAGCTGTACGCGAGCTTGGCGCGCGGCGGCGACAGCATCACGCTTGTGCATCGCCTTGACGAGCGCGCCCGCGCGATGGCAGCGACCCGCGTCAAGCCGCTGGTAAATGCCCACCGCCTGATGTCGCCGCTGGCAGCCTGGTACGTCACCGATGTCCTCAAGGACGCGCCGCCGCCGCCGAACGCCAAAGGCGGCCGTTTCGCCTACAAGACCGGCACCTCTTACGGATATCGCGATGCCTGGGCGATCGGCTACGACGGCAAATACGTCGTCGCGGCCTGGGTCGGGCGTCCGGACAATTCGAGTGTCCCCGGCATCCTGGGGCGCACCGCCGCCGCGCCGATCCTGTTCGATGCGTTCCAGCGCATTTCCGAAAAGCGCGCGCCACTGCAAAGCG
>DATLJG010000229.1:0-15910 GCA_035538995.1 Hyphomicrobium sp.
AACTGCTCAGGCTCCCGGCCGTTGCCGACGTGGCGCGCGAACAGGCCGTCAAAGTCGATCATGCGGCCATCTTCGAGGCGCATCGGGCCTTCAGCCGCGCGGTGGCGGATCACCTCGTGGATGATCTCAGCGACGTGTACGACAGGACGACCACAAAAGCGGCGTTCTCTCCCGATGCCAAAAATGCCGGACGGCGCGCGCTTCGCAATGCCGCCCTGTCGCTGCTGACGACGCGCGCCACGCCTGAGGACTACGCGCGGCTCGAAAGCCATTATCGCAAGGCGTCGAACATGACCGACGCGGCGCAGGCGATGGTCCTCATCGCGGGCGTCGACGCGCCGGGCCGTCAGGCGGTGCTCGAAGATTTCTTCGAGCGATGGAAGCACGATCATCTCGTCATCGACATGTGGTTTGCCGCTCAGGCGCAATCGCCGCGCGATGAAACGCTGGACGACGTCAAAGCGCTATGTCGGCATCCCCTCTTCAAGCTCACGACACCGAATAAGGTCAGGGCCTTGATCGGCGCGTTCGCGATGGGCAACCCACTACAGTTCAATCGGGCGGATGGCGCCGGGTACGATTTTCTTGCCGGCAAGGTCGTCGAGATCGATGCGCTCAACCCGCAGGTCGCGGCGCGCATGCTGGCCGCGTTCCGCAGTTTTCGTTCGCTGGAAGCAAAACGGAAGGCGAAGGCGAAGGCTGCGCTCAAACGAGTTGCATCGACTCCTCACCTATCGCGCGACTGCCAGGAAATCGTTTCGCGCATGCTTGACGAATGACCGTTGCGGGCAAAAGCGAGCGCCGGCGCGGCTGCTCTTCTTTTGCTCGGCACCACCCTATTAAAATTTGAGTCGCCCGAATTTTTCTCCCTCGACAGGTGAGTCGCAAATCGGTGATTGTCGAATCAATGGCTTGAGGTACCGATTCGGTCCCGGCCAGGATTGGGGCACTAAATAAAATTCGGCAAGGAATACGGAAGATGGCTCGGACTTGGTCCGTTCCTCAAAGGGGGAGCTTTGCTGGCTCGCCGGCCCTCAGATCGCGGCGCGTTTCGCCGTTCGGGCGGCTGGTCGGAGCGGTCGAACGCGGTGCCCAGAAGGCGCCTCTTCTGTTGGTTTCTGCAATTCTGACAGCCATCGGCATCGCCGTTCTGAACATCGATTCGCAATCGTTAGCGACTGTGCTGCTCGTGGCTGGCGCAGGGCTGGCAGCGATCGTCATTCTGTTTTCCGGCCAGATAGCACCGATCGCCACCGCCGCGCCTCGCGACAGGCAGGCGGGCGTAGCTACCGTACGCGCCGCGCAGACGCCAGCTCAATTCTCCGAACTGCTTCGATCTCCGTCACAACCGGCGCTGGATCGCGCGGTCTGGGCAAGGCTCACGGCCCACATGAGTCATGAACTCAGAACGCCGCTGAACGCGGTGCTCGGCTTCTCCGAGCTGATGTCGAACGAAGTGTTCGGCCCGCTCGGATCGAGCTGCTACGGCGATTATGCGCGTGACATCCACGCAAGCGGCCGCTCCTTGCTCAAATCCGCCGAGGATGCGCTTGCCATCACGGCGTTGCTCACCTCACCGGAACGAAAGGGGCCGCCGCAATCGTGCTGCCTGAACTCCGTCCTGGACGATGCGCGTGCCTTCGCCGCCCCCGATCTTGGCGCACGTTCGATCGGCGTCGCATGCGAGCTTGCCTCGGACCTGAATGTCATCGGCGAAGCGCAGGTGATGCGGCAGATGCTGATCAATCTCATTGCTGAAGCCTCGCGGGTCGCCAAAGACGGCGCCGTGCTACGCATCGAGGCGATCGACATGAAGGACTCTGTAAAACTCTCGGTCGCCCTCGATCAAGGCGATGCCGACAAGGCATCAGAGGGCGATGCCTTTCCGATGATCCTCGCACGGACTCTTTGCGAACTTTCCGGTGCCGCACTGACAGCTTCGGGAGTACCGGACGGCGGCCGCGTTTGGAGCGTGCAGTTCCTCGCCGCGACGCAGAACGATCTCTTTCAAGGCCGGGCCTGATCGATCAAGATCGTCAGTGCCTCGCGCCGGCGACGGGCGATACGTCAGCAACTTCGCCCACCGAAACCTTCTTACTTGTCGCTATTGCTGGATTTATCGTCGTGGCGCTTCAGAAATCGCGCCTTACGCTTCGCTCGCCAGGTCTGGAGCAATTTGCGCTCCTCGGGCGAGAAACTTGCCGCGATATCGGCGAACTTGGCGCTCAGTCCTGTCTTATATCGCGCATCGACTTCTCTCAGCTTCGTCAGGGCGGCTAAAAACTTGTCCCTGTCGAACGGCTCAGTCGTCAAAAGAGCGTTGGTCTCGAGCCAGGCGGCGCGAACCTCCTCCCGTTGACTCTTCAAGGCTTCCCTCGCGGCCGAAACCTGCTCACGAAAGGCGTCCTGACGGTCTTTCGGAAGCTCTCTGGCAAACGACAGCAAGCCACCCTCATGGCGTCCCTGCATTTGACTGTGGTGCCAGACCGCAGCACCAATGCCGCCGATGAATAGCAGGTTCAATGCCAGCGAAACGATGAAGGCGGGATAGAGCAGCCGGGAACGCCCGGGCGTTGGAGTGTTGGCGTCAACCGTCACAACATATCCTCATCGAGCAAGACATCTGTATCGTCGGTTTGCGCGATCTGCCGGCTGGCGCCCGTCGCGCTCGAATTCGAATTCCAGACCGAGTTGACGATACTCGATTGCCCGGCCATGACGCCGAGCACGAGCGAAGCCGCCAGCGCCGTCGCCGCCAAACCGTGGAAACGGCGCAGGATCGTCAGCGGCGCCGCCTCGGGACGCGAGGCGACCAGGCGCGGCTGGTGCACGACTGCATTTTCAATCCGCTGCTTCAGGCTGTCGAGACGCGCCGCATCGTACTGTGGAGCGCTGTCGAGAAGCTGATCGAACAGCTCCGCATCGCGAAGCAATTTCCTCGCCTCGCCGTCGCCGGCAATCAATGCGGAGAGCTCGTGGCGGAGCGGTGCCGGCCAGCGCGTGCGGTCGGCTCCATAGGTGTCGAGCGCCGTCTCCAATCTGTCGAGCCCAACAGGCCGTAGATTGCGTGTCATTGTCTTGCCGTCTCCCGCATCTCAGTGCTCGTTATCATTGCGCAGCGATTCCCATTCCGATTTCAAATCCGCCTTGAGCTGCCTGCGCGCGCGGCTCAAGAGGGATTCGACGGCTTCGTCCGACACTCCGAGAACGTTGCCGATCTCGATCTGGCTCAGCCCCTCGAAGTGAAAGAGGGTCAGTGCCAACCGCTGCCGCTCCGGCAGCTTTTGCATCGCGACTTCGACCCGCCGTTGCACATCCTGACTTTCAAGAACGGCGAGCTGCTTCGCCGGCTCCGGAACCTCCGGCAACTCGTCAACCACCTTCACGCGCCCCTGTCCGCGAACGCGGTCGAGGCACAAGTTCGATACCACGCGCCGCAGCCACGGCCGGACTCCGGCCGGACCGATCTCCAGCGTCGCCCCCGACCGCCACAGCCGCAAAAACGTCTCCTGCGCCGCATCCTCGGCCTCGGCGTCGTCCCGCAACATCCGGCGGGCAACCGAGACGATGCTGCCAAGGTGCCGCTCCATCAGCACACCGAAGGCATGCCGATCGCCAGCGCCTACCTCGGCGACGAGAACGGCCTCGTCATTCCGGGTATCCGCCGACGGCCGCGGCTTGGCCGGGCTGCCATCGGTCTTTATCGCCGCCACGTATCCCCTCGACATGCTCTCCGCTGCCTACTTGGCTATCGATCCACCATCAGGCGAGCAGGGTTAATTCCCGGCACCCAATGTGCATCAATTTCCCTCAAGAACGCTATAGGGCAGCACAATCCGTCGCCGCTGTTGCCGCGCTAGGCAATCAGCCGGTCGAAAGCGCTCCGAATGTCGGCAAGCGCCTGTTTTAGCTTCTGTTCCAGCTCTTCGAAGGAAGCGGCATCGGCGGCTCTGACGAGAAGCGATTTGAGACCTTTCGGAGCCGAAGCAGGATTGAACGGGCCTTCGAGCGTCAACCGCAGGATTTGCGTCAGGTTGTGCAGAAGCTGTCCGGCAGCCAGTAGCCGCCGGTGATCTTCGGGCGGGATCAGCCCCTCCGCCGCAGCAGCGGACAATGTGGACAGCGTCTTCTGATCGAGAATCGCCGGATGATCAGCTGCAAAGACCAGTTGCAAATGCTGGGCGATGAACTCCAGATCGACCAATCCCCCTCGAACCTGCTTCAGATTCCAAATGTCCGTCGTCGCCTTTTCGGCTTCGATCCTTTCGCGCATGCTGCGGATGTCGGCCGCGACCTTGGCGCGGTCGCGGCGCGTCCTCAGAACCCGGCCAATCTCATTCTCGACGCGCGCCGAAAGATCCGGCGATCCGGCGATGACACGCGCCCGCGTCAACGCCATGTGTTCCCAGGTCCAGGCATCATTGGCCTGATAGCTCGCAAAGCTCGAAAGCTGCGTCGCGACCGGCCCTTTCTGTCCCGATGGCCGCAAACGCATATCGACCTCGTAGAGCGCGCCTTCGGGCGTACGGGCCGAGATGGCGTTGATCAAACGCTGCGTCAGGCGCGTGTAGTAGTGTTGCGGCGCGAGCGGTTTCGGTCCATCCGATTGTTCGGCGCCGCGTTCGAAGTCGTAGATCAGAATGAGATCGACGTCGGATGCCGCCGTCATCTCGCGCCCGCCGAGCTTGCCCATCGCGACGATGGCCGCCGCCCCGCCCGGCACGCGGCCGTGGTCTTCCTGCATCTGGCGGCTGACTTCGCGAAGAAGCCCGGCGATCAGTCTTTCAGCAATAGTGGCGTAGGCGATACCCGCATCGGCGGCGGAAATGCTGCCCGTTAAGAGTCGGACGCCGATCAGAAATGTTTGCTCGCCTCCGATAATGCGTGCGGTGTCGAGAATTTCCTGCGTCGGATCGCCTCCAACGGAGTCGCGCGCCGCGGCGAACGACTTGATGAGCAGATCGTCGATCTGATCTTCGTCCATGCGGTTGCCGAGCGCCTGCGGATCGAGCACGGCGTCGAGCAGACGGCGGCGCTTCGATAGGATATGCGCCAGACGCGGCGCCGACCCCATGATGTCGGCAAATAGCCGGATCAATCCCGGCTGCGCCTTCAGCAACGAAAAGAACTGCACGCCACCCGGCAGCTCCGAGAGAAAGCGGTCGAAGCTGGCGATCGCGGCGTCCGGATCGACGGTGTCGGCCAGCGCCGAAATCAGAAGCGGCTGCACCTCGGTCAAACGCTCGCGCGCCCGTGGCGAGCGCACCGACGGTGTGCGGCCATGATGCCAGCCACGAACGATCGACAGCACTTGCGCCGGCTGCGAGTAGCCGAGGCGTTTCAATTCCTGGGCCGTCTGGGGATCGTCCTGCGGGCCGGTAAAGACAAGGTTCGAGTCTTCTCCGGTCAAGGTGGGCGCATCCTCGAACAAGCTGGCGTAATGCCTCTCGACCGTTTCGAGCTGTCGCGTCAGCTCGGCAGACAATTCCTTTGCGCTTGGGTACCCGGCGAAATGCGCGAACGACTCCAGCGTCTCCGCACTCGTCGGCATGTCATGCGTCTGCTCATCGGCGACCATCTGCAGCCGATGCTCCAGTCGGCGCAGGTAGCAATAGGCTTCGTCCAATTCCGAGCGAACGGAAGGCTTGACCCAGCCGCGCTCTTCCAGCGCCCTGAGAGCGTCGAGCGTGGCGCAGACACGAAGATCAGGCTGGCGGCCGCCAGCGATCAGCTGCTGCGTCTGGACGAAGAATTCGATCTCACGAATACCGCCGCGACCGAGTTTCAGATTCTGCCCGAGCACGGTGATGCCGCCGATATCCTTATGGGTATGAATCTGGCGCTTCATCGCGTGAATGTCAGCAATGGACGCGAAATCGAGATATTTGCGCCAGATGAACGGCGCCAGCTCGTGCAGGAATTCGTTGCCCGCCTCGATGTCGCCCGCGATCGGACGCGCCTTGATCATCGCGGCGCGTTCCCAATTCTGACCGACGGTTTCGTAATAGCCGTGGGCGGCCGTCGTCGAGAGCGCGATCTGCGTCGCCCCGGCATCGGGCCGCAAACGCAAATCGGTCCGGAAGACGTAACCATCCCCCGTTCGCTCATCAAGCAGCAGGACGAGGTCGCGTGTCAGGCGAACGAAGAACGATTGCAGATCATCAGTGCTGCCGGTGAAACGCGCCCTCTCGCGATCGAAGAAAACGATGAGATCGATATCGCTCGAATAGTTGAGTTCGAACGCGCCGAGCTTGCCCATCGCTAGAACGAAATAGCCGGAGTCTTTTTCGGGTACCGCCGCATCAACCGGCTGCCACTGGCCTTTCTCCGACGCCTGCCGGAAGAGGAAGCGTATCGTCGCCGAGACGGCAGCATCGGCACACTCGGACAGCACCCGCGTCACGGTCATCACAGGCCAGACGCCGCCGAGATCGGCCATCGCCGTCAGCAGCGCGACCTCGGCTTTGTAGAGTCGGAGCGCACGCTTCGCCGCCGCCATGTCCGTCGCGGCTCCCATGTCGGCATCGAGCTGCCGGCTGAGATTTGCGAAACGGTCCTCAGGAGAGTCAGTCAAAACGCGTTCAAGGCGTGCCGGGTCGCGTGTGGCGAGCGTCGTAAGATAAAGCGAACCCTCGAATGTGCCGCGCAGCAAAGCGGCGATTTTCGATTTCCGAAGCAATGCCGCCAAAGCCGGAGTGCTCGCCCCCACCTCCGTGGCGAATTCTGCGAGCCGTTCGCTGCCCCTGCCCTCGGCCGGAGCGACGGGGCTTTCGGTGATGCGCGAGGCGAACGTCGAGTCGATTGGCTGGTCCATCGGCTTATTGTGCCGCAATACCGGCCCGAGCGTCACCCTCCCCGGCATCCGATCCGGCAATCAGGCACTTGCGCGACAGCAGAACCACGACCTTGAGGCCGGGTTGATTGTCTTCGAGGCGCACCTCTCCGTGGTGCAGGCGCGCGACGGCGGCGACAAGGCTCAGGCCGAGACCGGTTCCTGGCTGCGTCCGGCTGGCCTCCAGACGGATAAATCGCTTCAGCGCCCGCTCTCGATCTCCGGCCGCGATCCCCGGGCCATGATCGCCAACGGAAATGGCCGGCTGGCCTTCCTCGCGATAGGCGCGGACGGTGATCGCGCTTCCGGGCTCGCCGCCGCGCGAATACTTGATGGCGTTATCGATCAGATTGGCGACGGCCTGTCCGATGAGCTGGCGATTGGCGCGGATCAGGACGCCGTGCTCGGCTTCGATCGCCAAGGCAAATCCGGCCTCCTCGGCGGCCGGCGTATAAAGTTCCGCCACGTCTTCGACGAAGCGTCCGAGATCGAAGGCCTCGACACTTTCTTCCAGCGGCCCGGCTTCAAGACGTGCGATGAGAAGCAGGGCATTGAACGTCTTGATCAGCTCGTCCGACTTCTCGATCGTGCGTTCGAGCCCTTCGCGATAGGCGTCTCCGCCGCGCGGATCGCGCAGGGCCGCTTCTGCAGCATTGCGCAGGCGATTGAGCGGCGTCTTCAGGTCGTGCGCGATGTTGTCTGAAACCTCACGCAGGCCGCTCATCAAGCCCTCGATGCGGTCCAGCATTTCATTGAGATTCTGGGCCAGCGCATCGAGTTCGCCGTTTCCGCCGCTGGTCGGAATGCGTTGCGAGAGATCGCCTTGCATGATCGAGCGGCTCGTTGCCGTAATCGCATCCATGCGGTTGAGAATGAGCCGGCTGACGGCAAGACCGCCCAAAAGTCCGGCGATCGACAGGATGCCGAACCCCAACAGAAACGCCAGCCGGATCGAGTCCGCGAAAGTGCGCTGGTCTTCGATATCGCGGCCGACGATGAGACGGACGTCGGAGCCGAGATCGACGGGAATGGCCACAGCGAGATGCGCCGCCCGGCTGTTATCGCCCGCCGGCTGATAGCTGAAAACGCCGCCGTGCGGATCGTCCGTCAATTCGGGGGGCACGCGGTTCAGATTGCCGGCGATTTTAACGCCTTTGTCGTCAGCCAGATAATAGAGGCCGGCGCCCTGCAATCGCGACATCGCACCGACGGTTTCGGCGAGCTTGGCGCGTCCGCCGACATTCATTTCGGAGGCAAGAATGCGCGCCTCGGCGTTCAGAACCCCGAGAACTTGATGCGTGAGCAGATTGTTGGTCTGCCAAAACAGGAAGCCCACGACAATGGCGGCGGCAAAAAGGAAGAATGCCACCGCCGCCGCGCTTAATCCGAATACTGTCGTCGATGCCGCTTTTGCGACGCGCTCAAGTGGGGCCGTCACGGATCGTATATCCTGCGCCCCGAACGGTGTGCAGCAGAGGCTTGTCGAAGTTCTTGTCGATCTTGGCGCGCAGTCTCGAAACATGCACGTCGATCACGTTGGTTTGCGGATCGAAATGGTAGTCCCAGACGTGTTCGAGCAGCATGGTGCGCGTCACGACCTGACCGGCATGCTGCATCAGGTATTCGAGAAGCCTATATTCGCGCGGCTGCAAAAGAATATGTTCGCCGCTGCGTGTCACGCGATGCGAAAGACGGTCGAGCACCAGATCGCCGACGGTGTAGCGGGTCTGCTGCTCCTCCGGCGCCGTTCGCCGCCCCAGCGCTTCGACGCGCGCCAGAAGTTCGGAATAGGCGTAGGGTTTGGTCAGGTAGTCGTCGCCGCCGGCGCGAAGACCTTTGACGCGGTCGTCCACTTCACCGAGCGCTGAGAGAATGAGCACGGGCGTCCGGTTGCCTTCCGCCCGTAGCGATTTGATGACGGACAAACCGTCTAGTCTCGGCAACATGCGATCGACGATGAGCACGTCATAGGCGCCGTCCGAAGCAAGCGCGAACCCGGCCTCGCCATCTCCCGCCAAGTCGGCCGTGTGCCCATTTTCTTTCAAAGACTTCTGAAGAAACAGCGCCGTTTCCTTATCGTCTTCGATTACGAGCACGCGCATGGCGTTCTTCTGTTCCTGAGCTTCAGCCGAATCCGGTTTTAGCTGGCCAGCCGCCAGACGTCGAGACAGCCCCGCCGTTTGGTTGACGGAGCTGTCTGAACTGGTCATGGACTCACCCTTAGCCTTTCTTGCTGGCCAGCTGAATGGCCACGAAGCGCTTCTGGTCGGAAGACTTGATGTGCAGCAGAACGGCGGTCCGCTTCAGATCCTGGGCCTTCTTGATGCCGGTAACGACGTCATCGGGAGATTTAACCGTCAGGCCGGAAACCTCGAGGATGATGTCACCCGGCTTCAGGCCTTTCTCGGCGGCATCCGACGACGGATCGACTTCGGCGATCGCGACGCCTTCGTCCTTCGAGCCGTTACGCGCCGGCATCAGCGTGACGCCGAGCTGGCTCAGCTCCAGCTGTGGCGGAGACTTATTGTCGTCGCTCTGCTTGCTGCTGTTGTCGTCATCATTATCGTTCATCAGGGCTTCGGCGTTCTTCGGGAAGAGACCGAGCTTAACGTTGATGACCTTCTCGCCGTTGTTGCGCCAGACTTTGATGTTGACCGGCGAGTCCGGCGACAGCTCGGCAATCTTGCGGGCCAGATCGCGGCTGTCGACGATCTTCTCGTCGTTGACCTGGAGGATCGCATCCTGCGTCTCGATGCCTGCGGCAGCCGCCGGACCGCTCGGTGTCACCTCGCTGACCAGCGCACCGTGGGCTTCCTTCAAGCCGAGGCTGGCGGCCGTATCTTCGTCGACGTTCTGAATCTTGACGCCGAGCCAGCCGCGCCGGACCGTGCCGTGCGCCTTGAGCTGAGTCACGACTTCATTGACCGTCTTCGCGGGGATGTCGAAGGCGATACCGACGTTGCCGCCGGACGGAGAGAAGATCGCCGTGTTGACGCCGATGACGTCGCCATCAAGATTGAACGTCGGGCCGCCCGAGTTGCCCCGGTTCACCGCCGCGTCGATCTGCATGTAGTCGTAGGGGCCGGAACCGATGTCACGCGCCAGGGCCGAAACGATGCCCGCCGTGACCGTACCGCCGAGACCGAACGGATTGCCGACCGCGAGAGCCCAATCGCCAACGCGCGGCTGCTTCGTCGAGAATTTGACGGCCGGGAATGTCTTGGTGCTTTGGATCTTCAACAACGCAACGTCGGTACGCGGATCGGTGCCGATCAGCTTGGCCTCGTATTTCGTCTCATCGTTGTCAAAGGTGATCTGGATTTTCGTCGCGCCGTCGATGACGTGGTTGTTCGTCACGACATAACCGTCCGGCGAAATGACGAAGCCCGAGCCCTGTCCCTGAACGACCTTCGGGCGCTCCGGCTGAGCGAATTCCTTCGGCAGGTTCTTGAAGAAGTCATGCAACGGGTGGTCGGGGGGAAGATCGGGGAAGTTGAAGTTGCCGCCGCCGTTCTTTTTATCGTTTTTGTCGTTCTTTCCGTCTTTGTCGTTCTCGGCCATCTTCGAAGCGCCGCCGTCGTTGACGACAGACACGGACACGACCGCCGGCTTAACGCGCTCGATGAGGTCCGCAAACGACAGAGGCGCGCGGCCCATCGGCGTTTCGACCGTCTGTCCCGCCGTATCGGCGAGAACAGGCTGAGACGGTACGAAATAGCCAAATCCTACCGCGGCAACGGCGGCGAGTGCCACGAACGCCGGCGCGATTTTGGACGAATATGCGTTCGACGTCGTCGAAACGCGGTGGGGAAGTTGCATCCCTGAAGATCTCCAAGCTGAAATCGGCCCTACTTAGCCTTGGCAAGCAGCGGTAACGAAGGCGGGATTACAGCAGGATGTCAGCCAACTTAACAGTTGGTAATCTCAAGTCGGAGAACGACCGATCGCGGTCTTGGCTGGGTCAAGGACCGCCGTCCGCCATGATCTTGGCGATCTGGGCTTTTTCCTGTTCCGACAGGGGCTTGGCTTCGGCTGCCGGCTGCCGCGCGACGGCGCGGGCGGCGACCGTCAAGCCCACCAGGAAGACCAGAGCGGGCGTCAACCACAACAGCACAGTGGACAGCTCGAAGCGCGGCTTCAGCAAGACGAATTCGCCATAGCGAGCGACGAGATAATCGAGAACCTGCTGATCGCTATCGTGGGCCACAAGCCGCTCACGAACCAGACGCCGGAGATCGGCGGCGAGCGGCGCATCGCTGTCGTCGATGGATTGGTTCTGACAAACCAGACAGCGCAGTTCCGCCGAGATGTTGCGGGCGCGCTGTTCGAGCACCGGATCGGACAGCATTTCGTCTGGCTGCACCGCAAGGCTCGTCGGCACGTTGGCGAAGATCGCCAACGCAAAGGCCACAATCGCGAAACACCGGCGCATCATTGCCTACTCCGCTGGAATGGGTATGGCGCGCGGGACATGCCGTGCCGGCGCGCCAATGCGCAAACGGCGATCGGACAGCGAGATGCCGCCACCGATGAACATGATCAATGCGCCAAGCCAGATGAAGCGTACGAGCGGATTGAAATAGGCGCGAACGGCATAGCCGCCGCCCGGTTGCCCATCTCCAATGACGAGATAGAGATCGCCGCGCCACGACGCATGAATGCCGGCTTCCGTCGTCGGCTGCGGCGGCGCGTCATAAACACGTTTCGACGGCTTCAGGCGCGCAATCGAGCTTCCATCGCGTTTGACGTCGAAGTCGGCGAAGTCTTCTTTGTAGTTCGGACCGCGCCCGCTCTCGACGCCCGTGAACGTCACGTTGTAGCCGCCGACAGCGAGGCTCTGGCCCGGCTTCATGACGAGGATATGTTCCTCGCGATAGGCGCTTGTCGCGATGATACCGACGACCAGCATGCCGACGCCGAAATGAGCGAGCAGCGTGCCGTAGGCGGAGCGCGGAAGATTTCTGGCGCGGCGCGCCGCTTCGCCAAGTCCGGTTCTTCCGAGCTTGATCCGGTCCGCCCATTCGATGACGGCGCCGGCCATGACGTAAACTCCGAGTGCGATGCCGAACGGGGCCAGCCACGGACCGCGATGACCGATCGCGAAAATCGCCACCACCGCAACGATGGCCATCAGCACAGCGAAGCCCAGTCGCTGCATGACGCCGGCGAGGTCGCCACGTTTCCACGGCAACATCGGACCCAGCGGCAGCGCCAGAAGCAGCGGGATCATCAACGGACCGAAGGTCATGTTGAAGAACGGCGGGCCGACGGAAATTTTCTGTCCCGTCAATCCTTCGAGCGCCATCGGATAGAGCGTGCCGACAAGCACCGTCGCCGTGGCGGTGACGAGCAGCAGATTATTGAGCACGAGGCTGCCCTCGCGGCTGATCGGCTGGAACAAGCCGCCCGTCTGCATATCCTTGGCGCGCAATGCGAAGAGCATCAGGCCGCCGCCGGTAAAGAAGATCAGGATGGCGAGAATGAACACGCCGCGCGCCGGATCGACGGCGAAGGAGTGCACCGACGTCAGCACGCCGGAGCGGACGATGAACGTGCCCATCAGCGATAATGAGAACGTCAGAATCGCCAGCAGGATCGTCCACACCTTGAGAGCTTCGCGCTTCTCCATGACGAGCGCCGAATGCAGCAAGGCCGTACCGGCGAGCCACGGCATGAACGAGGCATTTTCAACCGGGTCCCAGAACCACCAGCCGCCCCAGCCCAGTTCGTAGTAGGCCCACCAGGAGCCCATCGCGATGCCGATCGTCAGGAACATCCAGGCGGCGAGCGTCCAGGGGCGCACCCAGCGCGCCCAGGCGGCGTCGATGCGGCCTTCCAGGAGGGCGGCAATCGCGAAAGAGAACGCAATCGAGAAGCCGACATAGCCGGTGTAGAGGAACGGCGGATGGAACGCGAGCGCCGGGTCTTGCAGAATGGGATTGAGGCCGTTGCCGTCGGACGGCGCGGGATCAAGTCGGATGAACGGGTTCGACGTCAATAGCGAGAACAGCAGAAACGCCAGCGCGATCGCCGCCTGCACCGACAGCACGCGCGCCTTCAACGTCGGCGGCAGATTGGTGCCGAAGACGGCGACGGCTGCGCCGAACAGGGCAAGGATCAGCACCCACAAAAGCATCGAGCCTTCGTGATTGCCCCAAACGCCGGCCATTTTGTAAATCATAGGCTTCGTCGAATGCGAATTCGCAGCGACGTTCGCCACCGAGAAATCGGACGTCACGTAGGCGTACATCAGCGCGAAGAACGCGATGGCGATCAGAAGCAGTTGCGAGATGGCGGCGGGCTCCGCGACGCGCATCATCCGCTCGTCCTTGAAGGATGCGCCGGCCGCCGGCACGACGACTTGAACGGCCGCGACCAGCAGCGCCAGGATCAAAGCGAAATGTCCGAACTCGACGATCAAATCCGCATCCTCCCTATGGCGCTTCGGCCTTGAGCTCGCCCGGATGCGCGCTCGCGCCGAGTTTTACGCCCTTGGCTTCGAGAGCCTTCGCCACTTCTCTCGGCATATAATTTTCGTCGTGCTTGGCAAGCACGCTGTCGGCCGTAAAGTTGCCCTTGCCGTCGAGAACGCCTTCGGTCACGACGCCTTGCCCTTCGCGAAAGAGATCGGGCAGAACGCCGGTGAAGGCGACGGGAATATCCTTAATGGTGTCCGTTACCTTGAAATGGACGGTCGTGCCTTCATGCGTGACCGAGCCTTTTTCGACAAGCCCGCCAAGCCGGATACGTTCCCCCGCATGGACGCCTTTTTCGATCACATCGCTCGGCGTGTGAAAAAAGACGACACTGTCCTTCAATGCGAAAAGCACGAGGATCAGAGCGACGGCGAGCGTCGCGACACCGCCACCAATCAAAACGCCACGCTTTTGCTTTCGTGTCATCAGACTTTCTCTTCCACCACGATCAGCCCCCGAGCTTCAGTTCACGCGCCAAATTCTCGACACGCGCCAGCCCCGCCTGATCGCTTCTCAAATTCGTTTTGGCTTCTCCCAGCGCTTTGACGGCGTCATCGCGACGACCCAACACGTTATACGCGCGAATGAGACGTAACCACCCCTCGACGTCGTTTCCGTTCGTCTTGAGACGGTCGGCCAACCGATCGACCATGCCGTTGATGAAGGCTTGCCGTTGCTCCGGCGCCATCGACGCGACGGCCGCCGCATTCGGAGTAGCGTTGGAAGCCGATGGCGTTGACGGTGTTGCCGCCGGGTTGCCGGACGTCGGTGGCGCGGTTTCGGCTGCCGGCTTTGCCTCGGACGTCAGACTAGCAAGCCGCGCTTCGAGGACTTTACGCCAGGGCGCGTCCGTCGGTGCTTCGTCGATCAGCTTGCGATAATCGGCGATCGCCTCATCGACCTTGCCGTCCTGCTCCTTCGCGAGCGCCAGCCAGATCCTCGGCTCCTTGTGATCGGGGGCGATGACGAGGATGCGTTGCAGAGCCTTGCGGGCATCGGCCGGAACGATGCCGTTTTCGGCACGGATGCGTGCGTTGGCAAATCCCTGCAGCCGTTCCGGCGTCTCGCCGACTAGGCGCATCGCGTTGGCGTAAGCAGTGGCGGCGTCGATGTAGCGGCCCATCGCATAGTAGACGGGCGCCACGACGCTCCAGCCGGTGCCGTCATCGGGATGCTCGCGAAGACGCTGCTCGACCCTGGCGATCAGATCGTTCGGATTGCGCGTGTTCTCGGCCCCGGAAAGACGCGCGCTCAACGGATCGCCGGGCAATCCGGGTGTTCCGTACGTCAGATAAAGGGCCATGCTCGCGAGCGGAAGCGTCACCAGCGTCAAGCCGTAGGTAACGGTCGCAAACCGATTTCGCCGGCCGGGCGACGGAGTTGCAGCACCTTCCGTTACGGCTTGCGAACGCAGCAGGCGGCGCGCGATTTCCGAGCGGGCGCTCTCGGCTTCCGCCGTGCCGAGCGTCCCGCTGACTTCATCGGCAGCGACTTCTTTCAGCTGATCCTTGTAGACGGCGATATCGGCCTCGGCGGCCGTCGCGTCTGCGTCCGGCTCCTGCTGCTGTTGGCGCAGAAGCGGTCGCGTAATGGCGAACGTGACCGCCGCCACCAAACAGGCCACCAAAATCCAAAAAAACATCGCCGCGCGATCCTCAAGGTTCGATGAGGGAATAGGATCGCTTCGACGCGCAAGCAAGCCGACACTGGCTGGCTCAGCACATCTGTCGCGGATATGAATTAACTGTCATGTTGGCCGCGGATTTCCGCTGCACTGCATCAGCCGACGCTTTTCCAGCTTCCATCCGAACCACGACATGCCGTGCCGCGCATTTGCTTGGGCCGGCCATCGATGTAGACCGTGTGCGTATAGTCACGGCAATCGGCGACGCCGCGCTTGTACGGACGGCTCGGAACGACGTCACCGTAATGGCCGGTATCGGGATCGCGCCATTGACGCGAAACGCCGGACTCGCCGCGTTCGAGCGCGTCGTATTCGGCTTCCTGAGCGTAGCGGCGATCGCGTTCGTCGAGGCTCTTGCCGATTTCGCTGCCAACGATACCGCCGACAACCGCGCCTGCGACCGTCGCCGCGACGTTGCCGCCGCCCTTCCCGAACTGATTGCCGACAAGTCCGCCCGCAATGCTGCCGAGGACGAGCCCGGTCCCCTGGTTATCCACGCCCCCTTGGCCGTTGCTGCACCCGGCAAGCATGACAACCGCCAACAGCGGAATCGAAAAGCGCGCAACGCGCATGGCGAACCTCGTTTTTCGGTTTTCTTCCCCCGCGCCGATCCCCCGGCGCCAATCTTATCCGTTTGGCTAGACCGATATCGCTCACTCGACAAGGTAGAAATCCACCACAAATCCGGCAAACAAACGACGTTCGCACCTGATGCTGCATCGCAGCAACGCTTTGATCGGACATTCGTATGGAGCCAAGGCCGGTCGTTGCCGGTTACGCCGCCGGCAATTCAAGCGTGGCCTTGAGCCCCCCGTGCGCCGATGCGTCAAGCGCCAACCGCCCATGATACGAGGTCGCCAGATCGCCGACGATCGACAGCCCGAGCCCCGAACCCGGCTTCGTCTCGTCCAGCCGCAA
>DATLJG010000230.1:0-6288 GCA_035538995.1 Hyphomicrobium sp.
CAGTGAGCGAGTGTCTTTTCGAGATAGCGCCCTGAACCCGGTCCGATTTCGAGAACCGTATCGATCGGCTTCTCAAACACATCCAGACTCGCCATGCCTTTAATGGTGGCCTCTGTTGTGCCCGGAATGTTATTCATCACCTCATCGATATAATCGCCAACCGAACAACCCTTGCGTCGAGCATTTTCGACAGTCTCTGCACACGGAATAAAATTTTTGGTGTCTTGCCAATTGTGGCCACTACGGACGATTTTAATTCCAAGGGGATTGATGCATTTATTGAGAATGACGCCTGCTGAACCGAACATGACCCACTCCGGACCGAAGAACTGCATTTCACTAATGTGAAATTTCGCCAGCGCCGAATACGATCTTTGGGTCGCGGCGTTACCGCTTTAGGCGATGTGCGAAGATCGCTACCGTGCCTGAACCGCGCACAAACCTCGTGGGCGTGGGTGCCTCTGAGAGCCCCACCTTGTTTGACTAGTTGTAGCTGATAGCGGCAGAACGCCGAGCATCCCGGGGATGGCGCCTAACCGCGCACAAAGACAATCAATTGGCGCAGGCGAATTCGGGTTTTCCGAAGCTCAGCTTATCCGTTCCGGAATTTTCAAGGGCTTGGACACAAATTTTATGTGCCATTTTGGCGGGTTATTGGTCGGAGCGAGAGGATTTGAACCTCCGACCCCCAGTCCCCCAGACTGGTGCGCTAACCAGGCTGCGCTACGCTCCGTCCGCCGTCTCGATGATGTCAGATTAGGCCGCTTGGCCCGTTCCACGGCCACCATCGCGGTCGTTGGCGTTGGGTAAAGGAATGCCCCCCCGCCGTCAAGGCGGCAACGGGCGCGGGGTATCGAACCCCGGGCAAAACCTGAACGTTATGTTGAACGTGCGTGAGACGGCATTACCGCCGGTATTCAGGCAGCCTGCTCAAGAGATCGATGATCGGATAATCGACCCAGGCATGGGTCACAAGATCGCGATGACGGACCGAACCGCCGGGAACGACCGCCACACCGCCGGACGCCAGCCGGGTATTGATCTGTGGGCTGACATCGACGTCGTGGGCGGTAAGAAGATCTTCAAAGCGCGCGTTCTGGTTTCGCGTCGAGTTCAAATAGACGCTGACGAAGAACGCCGAGGGGTCGGCCTCGATCCACTTCGCGAACTTGTCCATGTCGCCGTAGAGGGAGTCGAGGAGCACCACCCCGCGCACGCGCTTCCTCAAACCGCCGCGCGCAATGGCAGCCGCTGCCGCCACATAGCCTCCGCTGTACGCGACGATGACGATCGGCATGCTGGCGAACGTCCTGAGCGACTTGCGGTCGCCATGCAGCCGCGCGAGTTGTTGTCCGGCTTCGCCGATGAAGCGTCCGAATGCCCCCGGCTCCCAGAATTTACCGGCGCTTGAATCGCGGGCATCGACCGCCAATTGCGGCGCCACCAGAACCACATTGGCGTTCGAGGCGGAAACTTGCGCGGGCACCTTCTGCCGGTCGATGACGTCCCGTTCCAGCGTCGCTCCGTGGCCGTGGAAGAAAACCAGCATCATGGCTGGACGGCGAATATCGAAACCCTTCGGGATGTGCAGCAACACCCGATTATCGTTGTACGTCTGATCTTCCCAGTAAACGCGGCCGGACCCCGTCCTGTGGCCCTTGCGGCCATTCTCATCGACATTGAGGAACGGCGTCTCCGTACCGGGCATCATGCCGTGATAAGGAAACGGCGCGGTATGGAACGGAATGAGCGCTGTCCGCGCTGTCTTGAGTGGAGCGC
The DNA here is from genome assembly GCA_035538995.1 of Hyphomicrobium sp. GTDB lineage: Bacteria > Pseudomonadota > Alphaproteobacteria > Rhizobiales > Hyphomicrobiaceae > Hyphomicrobium_B. The sequence continues at coordinate 1,780 of DATLJG010000230.1, forward strand.
TTCGCGAGCGGACCTGTGTTTTGGATGGGGTGATTTGGCGATGCGGTGCCGTCCGCCGGGCGGCCACGGCGCCGGCCATACCGACGGTTAGCGCCAAACCCGCGCTAATGGCGGCAGCCAGAAACCCCCGTCGCCCGTATGTCATGGCTTTGCGCGCAATGTCGTCGCCACACCCTTAAACGTGCACGCCCTTGTTAGAATCCGGTTTACCCTCGATGGCAAAAGTCAACGGATAGCTGGCGCTGATTCTCGCGGAGGCATTAAGGTCCAAAATTGTCCATATCGTGAGTGGAAAAAAGTAAATGATATTTGGCACATTCTCGGGACGGTTGGCGCAATCGGCCAATAGCCACACCTCAGATGTATTTTGGCAACTGGAATTGAACATGTCGTGGTGCCCGTTGTTGGAAATCACGCGAGTCAATACTGTCGCCGAATCGACCACGGTAAAGCCACACTGATGACAAGCGCACCGAGCATGAGCGTACCGTCTCCAATGGCACCCGGGCTCGACGTCCGGACCGTGTCCACGATGACGGCAATTGCCCTCGCCGTCGCCGATATGATCGGCATCGGCGTGTTCACGAGCCTTGGATTTCAGGTCAAGGACATTCCCTCGGTATTCCCGGTCCTGATGTTATGGATCGTTGGTGGAATTGCGGCTCTTTGCGGCGCGCTTTCTTATGCCGAATTATCCGCCGCATTTCCGCGCTCGGGCGGGGAATACAATTTCCTATCGCGGATCTATCATCCGGCAATTGGATTTCTCGCTGGCTGGATATCCGCGACCGTCGGTTTCTCGGCCCCGATCGCACTCGCCGCAATGGCCTTCGGCGTTTATTTCAAAGGCGTCGTGCCTGGAGCTCCGCCGCAATTGCTGGCCCTTGTCGTGGCCTGGGGCATCACATTCGTGCATTTGAGCGGTATCCAGCATTCCACCAAATTCCAAAATATCTCGACCATCGTCAAAGGCGCGCTGATCCTTGCCTTGATCGTCGCCGGACTGATGATGGGAACCCCGCAGGCCGTCTCGTTTGCACCCTCCAGCAGCGACCTGAGCTACATGGCGAGTGCCCCCTTCGCGGTCAGCCTTGTGTTCGTGATGTATGCCTATAGCGGATGGAACGCCGCCACCTACATCGCCGGCGAAGTACGGGATCCGGCCGTGACGCTGCCCCGCTCCATCATCGCGGCGACTCTGATCGTCATCACACTGTATGTGCTCCTCAACGCCGTCTTTCTCTACACGACCCCGATCGAGGCGATGGCTGGCCAGTTGGATGTTGCACTGATCGCCGGAAAGCACATTTTCGGAGAGGTCGGCGGCCGCATCGTCGGCGCCTTGATCTGCATCGGACTGATTTCTTCCATCAGCGCCATGACCTGGATCGGGCCGCGTGTGACGATGGCGATGGGCAGGGATCACGCCCTGCTCGCACCTTTGTCGCAAACATCTCGACGCGGCGTACCGATACCGGCGCTTTTGCTGCAAATCACCATCGTCAGCCTGCTGCTGATGACGCAAAGTTTCGAAGCCGTCCTCGACATCATCCAATTCAGTCTGACGCTCTGCTCGTTCCTCGCGGTTCTTGGCGTCATCATTCTGCGTTGGACGGAACCAAAGCTCGTCCGGCCCTATTGGACGTGGGGCTACCCCGTCACGCCGCTCGTCTTTCTCGGTATTACGGCGTTCATGATGTATCATCTCATCGTCGAGCGGCCGCTGCAGTCCCTCGCCGGTGTCGCCATCATGCTGGCTGGCTTGGGAATTTACGCTTTTTCGCAAACGCGCCCGGTTGCGGCGAGGATCTAAGCAGGTACGGACATGTTGAGAATGCGCCTGATCGCAATGATTGCCGCTGTCTTCGCCGCGGCAACGTCATTGGCGCCGAGCCCGGGCTTCGCCGAGCCCGCGAGCATTGACGACACGGCGCGCATTCTTGCCGGCATGCCGCCGTCCGCGCTTTCGCCCCTGGCCGTCTATCAGAAAGATGCCTTCTGGCAGCAGCACGCACGCAACTTCGACGCAGCCTGGCAAAATCTGGATCGGCGGCAGCTGTCGAAGGTCCGCGCATTCGTCGCCAAGAATTTCAACAATCCGCAGCCGGTGCTCTTTTATTTCTTCAGCGGCCCGGACTTTCTCTACGCCAATACCTTCTTCCCGTCGGCCGACACCTATGTGATGGCGGGACTCGAACCGCCGGGACCTGTGCCGGATCTCGCGAAGCTCTCGCGCCCTCAGCTTGCGAGCGCCCTCGGCGAACTGCGTTCCTCGCTGAACTCCGTATTGAGCTACAGCTTCTTCCGAACCAAATCGATGCGGCTCGACTTCGGCAGCGGCCGCTTGCAGGGCACGTTGCCGGTGCTGATGACGTTCCTGGTGCGCTCCGGCATGACCATCAACAGAGTTTCGCTCATCGACCTGCAGGGCGACGGAAGCATCCATCCGGCTGAAGACAACGTTTCAAACGTCACCGCCAAAGGCGCCAAGATCGTCTTTTTCGACAGCATCGGAAAGACGAAGACGCTCTATTATTTCAGCACCGATCTTTCCGACACCGGCATCAGAACCAGCGGCTTCATGCAGTTCTGCGACACGCTCGGGCACGGCGACAGCTTCATCAAGAGCGCTTCCTACCTGATGCACCAGGACAACTTCTCAACTGTGCGCGATTATCTGCTGTATCACAGCGTGTCGATCCTGGAGGACGACTCCGGCATTCCGATCCGCTACTTCGCCCACGGCTGGCGCTTGTACCCCTATGGCCGGTATGTCGGACCTATCCGGCTGTTCGGCAACCTTTATCAATCGCAGCTCAACTCCGTGTTCGGCAAAGGCCGGGCAACGCCGATCGATTTCGGAATCGGCTATCGCTGGCGGCCAAACGAGTCGAACTTGCTGCTGGCGGTACGCGACGGTACCGCCACAGCTATAGACCTTCCGCCGGCGAGCCCGGAGACCGTTGCTCCGGAGAAGACGCTCCGCAACGACGTCAGGGAAGCCAAGGCCGAAGCACCAGCACCGCGCAAGAAAACGCGGGCCTATCGCCGGCACAAGCGGCAGGCGGACGGTGGCCCCTACGAGATTTTCGGCTACTCGACACCCTAGCGTCTGGCTCGAACTGATCGCGCAAAAGCCGATGCGGCGTTCGTCACGGACAGGTTATTGCCGGGACAGGAACGCGGCCAAGTCATCGGCGGACGATGGAAAGGTCCGCACCGCAATCTCTTGCGGAAGATTGGCGGCTGCTATCGCGGCGACGTAAGGCTCCGGCACGTCGAGTTCCACGATGTCGAGCGGTGAATGCGCGTTATCGTGCACGCGCGGCCGATCGCCCCCGATGACCGCCTTCTCCGTCAGCAAGACGCCGATGCCGGTTCCGCGTACTTTCGCAATCGCCTCCAGCCGCACCCACGCCCTCTGAATGTCGGTATCGCGATCGGGATCGAACCGCGCATCCGATGCAGAGCCGGTCGCGGCCGCAATGATCCGGTTTCGCCGATCGGCATTCATCGACAATGGACGCAATCGTTCGATATCGACGCCGATCGGGGCCTGCCGCGATACGGCGATCAGCGCGGCGTTGCCGCTGTGAGAAACGCTGAAATGCGGCATGCCTTCTCCCAGGCCCGGCCGCCCACCTGCCTCGACAATAAAATCGACGCGCCGCAACCGCGCGCCCGCCACCGCCTCAAGGACGATGCGTGTCGCGATCCGCGCCGTACGCCACAGCCGCTGCCTGTCGGGATCATCGGCAAGCCGCTCCACGCGGACGATATCGGAGGGCGCAAGCCGTGGCGCAGTCGTCTCTTGCCGGTCGAGAAGGTCAGCCGAGGCGTTGAGATCGACGAAAACGACATCAAGGCCGGAAGACGAAACGCGCGGAGCGTTCACCATTGTCGAGAGCGGCTCACGCTCATGTCCGTCCCGCACGGGCCTTCTTTGGCTCAGCTGCAGCCGGCGCACTCACCGGAGCGAGAGCCTGTCCAACCAGAATAGCCCGCGCGATTTGAAGTTCGCGGATCGCCGCCAGCACATGGACGTTCGAAGCACGCGCATCGGCTTTGGCCGCAACGGGCTTCGCGGGAGGAGCTGCCGCAATGGCTGCCGCTGCTTTGGCGATCGGCTTACGGCCACGCTTGCGCTTCTTCGGCGCCTCTGCCGTGTCGAGAGGAGCCTCTTCTGCGTCTGGCTTCCTGCACGCGGCGGCCTTGACCTGATCGACGCCGTGCTCACGCAAAATTTTCTGGACGCCGCGAATTGTATAGCCTTCGGCGTGTAGCAGAGCCCGAATGCCGCGCAGAAGCTCCATGTCTTCCGGCCGGTAATAGCGGCGTCCGCCGCCACGCTTCATGGGCCGTATCTGAGGAAAACGCCCTTCCCAAAAGCGCAGCACATGCTTGGGGATTTCCAATTCTTCGGCGACTTCTCCGATCGTGCGAAATGCTTCCGCCGACTTGTTCATCGCCCTGCCTTTCAAGTTTGCCGAATACGATCTCAGCCGCCGC
>DATLJG010000231.1:0-6353 GCA_035538995.1 Hyphomicrobium sp.
ACGAGGACAAGCCAAGTCAGGACGACGATGGGAAGCCTATCCTTCGCGACAAGGACAAGCCATGGGAGTAGGTGAACGCGATCCGCACACGGGCCACATGACCACCGGCCATGAATGGAACGGCATCAAGGAGCTGAACACTCCAGTGCCTCGCCCGGTTTATTTCTTTCTGGCGGCGACGGCGCTTTTCGGCATCGTCTATTGGATTTTTATGCCGGCCTGGCCCATCGGGGTGACCTATACGAAAGGGCTGCTTGGTGTCGATCAGCGCGCGACCGTGGCGCAAAGCCTAAAGCAGGCGCAGCTCGATCGCAGCGTCTGGACAACGCGCATCGAGTCCGAAAATTTCAGTGCCATTCAGGCCGATCCGCAGTTGATGACAATCGTACGTCAGACTGGCCATGCGCTGTTCGGCGATAACTGTGCGGCCTGTCACGGCGCCAACGCGAAAGGCGGTAAAGGCTTTCCCGATCTTACGACGGTGTCGTGGCTGTGGGGCGGGACTCCCGAAGCGATTGCAGAAACGATCCGGGTCGGGATCAATTCGCCTCACGCCGATAGCCGAACATCGCAGATGCCTGCATTCGGGCATGATCAGATTCTGCAGCGCGCCGACATCGAGAATGTCGTAAGTTATGTGCGAAGCCTCACTGATGGCACCGCGCCGAACGCAGAACAAGCTAACAAGATAAAGGCCGGCAAGGAGATCTTCGCGGCGAATTGCGCCTCCTGCCACGGTGATGACGCCCGCGGCAACGCCGAGGCCGGAGTCCCGAACCTTGCCGACAAGTCCTGGATCTACGGCGGCGATGTTGAGACGGTCTACTCGACAGTTTGGGGCGGCCGGCAAGGACATATGCCGACTTGGGAAAGCCGCCTTTCCCCCCTCGATCGCAAAATTCTCACTCTCTACATCGTTGATCTGAGGCGCGTAAACCAATGACCGAAAACGTTGCTGTAAGTACGACGTCGCGCACGAAAACGAAGATTTGGCTATTTGTAGGCTTGGCACTTCTCCTTTTGCTTATTGCCAATGGGCATCTTGTCTATGTAGCGACGACCTCACAACCAGAGTGTGTCGCACACGTTCGGCAAGGAGAAGGCCTTGCGCAGCCAGGCCAATACAGCGCTGCACAATCCTCGTGTTCGCCGCGATGAATGGTAAGATCAAAAAACGACAGCGAGTCCTACGATGGTAGTTCTTCCGGCCGTTGTTCCCGCGCTTCCGCACGAAGACATGTGGAACCGCCATTTGTCACCAGCCGCCGCATTTGCTTGGCTGCGGACTGGCTGGCGGGATTTCACCGTGCAACCTGGGGCGAGCATTATCTATGGCCTTCTCGTCTTCCTGATTTCCCTCGCGATCGTGGTCTGCCTGTTCATGCACGAATTGGACTACATCTTATTCCCGGCTCTTGCAGGGTTCATGGTGGTTGGTCCGGTTCTTGCCATTGGTCTCTATGAAAAGAGCCGCCGGATCGCCGCCGGCGAATGTGTCGGGCTGGCCGATATGATTTTCGTCAAGCCGAAGTCGGGCGGGCAGGTTCTATTTACCGGCGTGCTCCTATGCCTGTTGATGCTGTTGTGGTTGCGTGCGGCTGTCATCATCTATGCGCTCTTTTTCGGCTTGGTGGCGTTTCCGGGACTCGATCATATCGCAGAAATGTTGTTCACCACGCCGACGGGGTGGGCGATGCTGTTGGCCGGGTCCGCGGTCGGCGCATTGTTCGCCGGCTTCTCATTCGCAATCAGTGTCTTTGCGATACCGATGCTGCTGGACAAGAACGTCGATGCTTTGACTGCGATGGGAACGAGCGTGGCGCTGTTCTGGAATAATCGACCCGTAATGCTGACGTGGGGCGCGATCGTGCTGGCGTTATTTCTGGTGAGCTTGGCGACCGGCCTTCTGGGTTTGATCGTCATTTTCCCGGTTGTTGGACACGGCACCTGGCATGCCTATCGCGCCGTGTCTCGATAGAGTTTGATCGGCCGTTGCAGGGCGACGGAGAAGAACAGGAGCACCCCGATGGATTGCTGTGCGCCAGATGTTGATGCGGCGCCATTGGACCAGCGATCGAACGACGAGGAGCTGCGTCTGGCCAGCCGCGACATCGGCGGTGGTCTGCGCCAGACCGAACTTGCTATTCCCGGTATTCATTGTGGTGGTTGCGTCCAGCGCATCGAAAGGACTCTCGACAAGCTGCCGGGAGTCGTAAAGTCGCGCGTCAATCTCTCGACCAAGCGTGCGACGATCCACTGGCGAGCAGGCAAGACGCCGCCGCCGTTCATCTCAACGCTGAGCGCCATCGGCTTTGAGGCACATCTTTATGATCGGGGCACCGGCGAGAAGGACAATATACTCTCCGAACTGCTGCGAGCCCTTGCGGTCGCCGGTTTTGCGGCCAGCAACATCATGCTGCTGTCGGTCGCGATCTGGTCGGGGGCGGAGCCCGCAACACGCGATCTGTTCCATTGGATTTCGGCACTGATTGCACTTCCGGCACTCGCCTATTCGGGTCGTATCTTTTTCCGATCGGCGTGGAGCAGCCTGCGGCACGGTCAGACCAATATGGACGTGCCGATATCGATCGGCGTGTTGCTCGCCTTCGGGCTCAGTCTCTATGAAACGCTCCATCACGGCCCGCACGCTTATTTCGATGCTTCGATCTCGTTGCTGTTCTTCCTGTTGATCGGTCGAACGCTCGATCACATGATGCGGGAGCGGGCGCGAACCGCCGTCAAAAGCCTTGCCCGCTTGGCGCCCCGCGGTGCACTGATCCGCCAGACGGATGGCACGAACGCTTATCTACCGGTGAACGCAATTATGCCGGGCATGACGATCCTGTTGGCGGCAGGGGAGCGCGTGCCGGTCGACGCCCGCGTCGTCACAGGTCAGTCCGACCTCGACTGTTCCCTGGTTTCCGGCGAAAGCGTGCCGCAACAGGCATCTGCGGGTTTTCTACTGCAGGCCGGCACCCTCAATCTGACGGGTCCGCTGACGATCGTCGCCACGGCTGCCGCAAAAGATTCGTTCCTGGCCGAAATGGTCCGAATGATGGAGACCGCCGAGTCAGGCCGCTCCCACTATCGCCGCATCGCCGACCGCGCCTCACGGCTCTATGCGCCTGTTGTCCACCTCACGGCATTGCTGACGTTTATCGGCTGGATGATTGCAACAGGAGACGTCCACCAGTCGCTCACGGTCGCAATCGCGGTCTTGATTATTACCTGTCCCTGTGCGCTCGGCCTCGCAGTGCCGATGGTGCACGTCGTGGCGGCACGTCGCTTGTTCGAAGACGGCATCATGGTCAAGGACGGCAGCGCGCTTGAGCGAATTGCTGAGGTCGATACCGTCGTCTTCGATAAGACAGGCACGATTACACTCGGCGATCCGCAGCTTGCCGGTGGCGATCGTATTGACGACGAGACGCTGGCGCTGGCCGCAGCCATCGCGTCATATTCCCGTCATCCTTATTCGCGTGCGCTTGCTGCAGAAGGGGCTCGGCGGCGCTGCCCGCCCGTAGCACTGAGCGGCGTTTCGGAACTTCCCGGATCTGGGTTGGAGGCCAATGTCGGAGCCACGGTGTACCGTCTGGGGCGTTCCGCATGGGCATTGGCAAACGCCGATCCGAAACTTCCGGACCCGTATCTCGCGAGCGTCGTCCTATCGAAAAACGGCCATGCCCTGGCGACGTTCGTCTTCAAAGACGGTCTCCGCTCAGAGGCTCGCGAAGCTGTAGCCGCGCTCGCGCGCGACGGACTGACTTTGGAAATTTTATCTGGCGATCGTGAGGAGCCGGTGGGCCGGCTGGCGTCGGAACTCGGTATCCCGCACATTTCTAGTGTATCTCCCGGTGGCAAGGCGCAACATATCGCGACGATGGCGGCAGGGGGACGCAAGGTTCTGATGGTCGGCGACGGCCTCAACGACACGCCAGCTCTGGTTGCCGCGCATGCTTCGATCGCTCCGGCATCTGCTATCGATATCGGTCGCAACGCCGCCGACTTCGTATTTTTACGCGAAAGCCTGATGGCAGTGCCACAAGTCATCGCAACGGCCCGCCATGCCGCACGTTTGGTGCGCGAAAACCTGGTACTCGCCGTCGCTTATAACCTCGTCGCGGTTCCAATTGCCGTTTTAGGCTACGTGACGCCGCTCATTGCTGCGTTGGCGATGTCGGGTTCATCTTTGGTCGTCGTAGCCAATGCGCTCCGACTCCATGGATCGCGCAGAACCAAAGACCGGACTGTATCCTCGCGGCGGTTTTCCGCTGTGCCGCAAGCGCCGCTGAAAAGCACCAGATGATTGATTATTTTTATCTCATCCCCATCGCCTTGGCTCTTGGAGCGATCGGGCTCGGTGCATTTATGTGGTCATTGCGTAGCGGGCAATATGAAGATCTGGATGGCGCGGCAGAGCGCATCTTATTCGAGGAAGAAGATGCACCCTTACGGCCGGAGCGATTATCCGGCCTGGAACAGAACGGGATTCCGTTGGGCAATTTCGCAAAGTCTGATGATGCGCCGGACGATTGAGAAGACCCTTCAAGGAAAATGCAATAGTCTGCGCATCATTTCCGACATCGACACGTGTGCGGCAAACGAGTCGGCCAGTCGACCTCTTCAATCCAATCCGGTCCCACTTAGCCAGTGTCTTTCCCACTCGTTAGCAAGTCTCACCACGGCCAGAGCCAAGTCGGCCAACCTTTACCCTGCAGCGCTAAGGCCAGTTGAGCGAACGCCCGGTTCAGAGCGGAGCGTTGGCCAGCAAATTCTGCGGCAGGATCAATGGCGCCGGTGTTCGCTTTAATGTCCTCGTGGGTCAGTCTGAAGCGAGGCATGGCCGCCACGGGACGCATCTTTAGGCCTTTAAGAACCTGACGCAGCTGATGCCCGCACTTGTCGCCACCGTGCCCTCCATAGGTGACAATCACTGCGGGCTTGCCCAACCATTCCTTATAAAAGTGGTCGATGGCGTTCTTGAGAGGCGCTGGATAACCCCAGTTGTATTGCGGGGTCACGAACACGAAGGCAGCTGCCTCAGCAACCTTCCGGCTCCAGGCGAGCGTGTGCTCAAAGGCGTAGTCAACTGGAACGCCGAAGTTTGGACTGCCAAGGACTTTCGTTGCAAACGAAATCCAACGGTCGTAAGCAAAAATGATCGTTTCACTACGATTTCTGCTATCGCTGCTCGTAGCTGTGTGCTTCAGCACCATGTTTCTTGGTGCGGAGGCTGACGCTCGCATTGTCAGCCTTGATGATGCTGCAGTTCACATCTCTCAGCCAAATCCTTTCTTAGCGACATTCACCAAGCCGCTATTTGCATAAGGACAAATCCGAGCATACCTTATCATGGCAGATTGCGACCCGTAGCGACAAGCGGGTACGAGAGCAGGTGCCATGGGCCAATCGTTCGGTGATCGTGACGCAAAGGTGTCGAGTTCCCGACGCCTCTCCGTGCTGCTCGTCACCACATGGGCCTTCACCGCGTGTTTCGCTGTCTGGATGATGTTCGGCGTGACCGGCATCCCGATCCGCGCGCAACTCGGTCTCGACTCCACCGAGTTCGGTATACTCACAGCGACCCCGGTTCTCACCGGTGCACTTTTCCGCCTGCCGCTCGGCATCTGGACCGATCGCTTTGGCGGCCGACGCATTATGTTCGCTCTGCTGCTCGGCTGCGCGGTGCCGGTCTGGGTGTCTGCTTATGCGACGGCGCTCTGGCAATTCCTGCTTCTAGGGCTGGCGCTCGGCCTCGTCGGCGCCTCGTTTTCAGTCGGAACGCCTTATGTCGCGCGCTTCTTCCCGAAAGAGCGCCGTGGCTTCGCGATGGGCTTCTTCGGTGCTGGAACGATCGGGGCCGCACTCAACATGTTCGTCGCACCTTCACTCATCGACGCTTTCGGCTGGCAGATGGTGCCGAAGGTTTACGCGGTCGTATTAGTCGCCACCGCGGCGCTGTTCTGGGTTTTCTCGGCGCCGGACCCGGCGCGCGCTGCAGCTTCGCCTTCGACGATGGAGCAACTGAGCGTTCTGCGCGATCCGCGCGTCTGGAAATACTGTCAATACTATTCAATCGTGTTTGGCGGCTTCACGGCGCTGTCCGTCTGGATGCCACAGTATTTCAAGTCCGAATTCGAGCTTTCGATCGCGCAGGCTGCGCTGCTCGCCGCTTGCTTCGCACTTCCCGCCGGAGCGTTCCGCGCCCTCGGCGGCTGGTTGTCGGACCGCTTCGGCGCACATGCGGTGACCTGGTGGGTTTTGTGGGTAGCATGGATCTGCTTATTTATTCTGTCCTATCCGAAAACTGACCTGATCGTACATACGATTCACGGCCCGGCAGGATTCTCCAT
>DATLJG010000232.1:0-11137 GCA_035538995.1 Hyphomicrobium sp.
CGACTATACGACCGACAAGGTCTCGGGAACGGGCGGCTGCAATCGCTTCAACGGACCGATCGTCATCGAGGACGACGCTGTCCAGATCGGCCCGCTGGTATCGACGAAGATGATGTGCGAGGGCAAGGTCGAGACCGAATCGCAATACTTCGCGGCGCTCGAAGCCGCGCGGTCCTTCGTGCTCGACAATGGTATGCTCGTTCTGAAGGACGATGGCGGCGACGTCATTTTGAAATTCAAGAAAGAATAGCGGCCGCGAGCACTCCGCGCATCGCGTATTTGCGTCTTGGGGACGATGGCGGGCATATACACGAGGATGTGCTAAGCCCCTCCGTATATGATCGACTGATTCCAAGGCCGCCATGACCCGCTCAATTCTCATCACCGGATGCTCTTCCGGCATCGGCCTCGATGCCGCGCAAACCATGAAGCAACGCGGTTGGCGGGTTATCGCGACGGCGCGCAAGCCTGAAGATCTCGACCGACTTAAAAATTTTGAAGGTGTCGAAGCCCTCCGCCTCGAACTCGCCGATCCGCAGTCGATCGCCACATGCGCAGTCCGCACTATGGAATTGACGCGCGGCCGCCTCGATGCGCTGTTCAACAACGCCGCCTTCGGCCAGCCGGGCGCAGTAGAAGACCTGACCCCAACGCTCTTGCGCCAACAGCTCGAAGTCAATCTGGTCGGCACGCACGACCTGACACGGCGGTTGATTCCGGCAATGCGCAAGAACGGCAGCGGACGCATCGTCAATTGCTCGTCCGTTCTGGGGATGCTCGTGGCGCCGTATCGCGGGGCCTATTGCGCTTCAAAATTCGCACTCGAAGCATTGACGACATCGCTGCGGTTGGAACTTGACGGCTCGGGTATTCATGTCTCGCTGATCGAACCTGGGCCCATCCGTTCGCGCTTCGTCGAGCACGCCGTCGAGCGGCTCCTGGCAACTATCGACATCGAGAACTCACCGCATCGCGATATCTATCACACACGACTGGAAGGCATGAAGGCCGGCGGCCAGATCACGTTCAAACTTGAACCCGAAGCCGTCACCAAGCGGCTCATTCATGCCGTAGAGAGCACGCGCCCACGTCGCCACTACTATGTCACCATGCCGACCTATCTCGCCGCCGCTATGCGCCGCCTCATGCCGCAGTTCGGCATCGATTACTTCGCGCGTCGTTTCTGAGTATTCGGTGCGACAGCTAGAGAGCCGCAGCAATCACTTCTCTCCATTTGGCGGCTTTCACTTCAAGAGGACGCGCAAATGCCGGACTGGTAGACGGCAATGGGTCCAAGAAATTTAAATCCGACGGAATATCTTGATTTTTCTGCACGTGTCGTTTGAAAAATTTGTTCGCATTGTTGCCGTTGAATGCAACCGTTCGGATCGTTGGATACTGACGAAAGAAACTGGCAAAATCGTTTGCGCATTCATTTTTGATGGCGGAATCGAGCGCCGTTCCATTCCTTTCGGCACTATGCAAAACATCCCAAAGCGCAACTCTGCTTCGAAGCACCATTTCTACGCGCGCTGAGTATTCCACCGGCAGGTCTTCCCCACATATTTCAGCAATGATTGGCCAAAATTGATTGCGCGCATGGCCATAGTACTGCTGAAGCCGGAGCGATACCTCGCCGGGCAATGTGCCAAGAACAAGAAGACGCGCACGAAGTCCGACGATCGGAAGAAAACTATACTTCGACAGCACTTCCATTGTGGAACTCCCCGGTTGACGGAATTTTCGCCCTCATCACGCCCGATGATACGGGTGCCCTGAAAGGATCGTCGCCGCCCGATAGAGTTGCTCGAGCAAAACGACGCGCGCAAGACCATGCGGAAGCGTCAAGCTCCCGAGAGACAACTTCATTGTCGGAGGCTTAAGCGCCTGCTCGCCGTGCCCATCCGGACCACCGATCAGAAATGCGCAGGTTTTGACGGCGCTATCGCGCTTCTCTCCGAGCATCGCCGCAAACGCTTCGCTGCTGATGGAACGTCCCGCAGGATCGAGTGACACGACGAAGGCATCATCGGCCACATCCTTCATCAAACGCGCCGCCTCGTCGCGCTTGCGCTCGTCTGCGCTCGCCGCCCGGCCCTCTGTGAGTTCACGAATTTCGATCGGGCCGAGACCCATGCTTCGGCCGGCGCCATTGAAGCGCTTGACGTAGCGATCCGAAATCGCCCGTTCCTCGGCATCCTTCAGCTTGCCGACCGCGACGACCATGATGCGCATAATGACCGCTCGCGGCTCCGGCGCTGAGCCGCGTCCAATTCAGCAAGATAGATTGCAGCGATGCTAGTGCTGCGAGCTATCGCTGCGCGATGCGTCCGGCGGGATATCCGCCTGCCACATCTTCTCGAGGTTATAGAACTCGCGAACCTCGGGCCGGAAGACATGGACGATGATGTCGCCCGTATCGATCAGCACCCAGTCGCAAGCGCTTAAACCCTCGACCCGGACGCGCGCTTCTCCACGCGCCTTCAGTTTCTCGCGCAGCTGTTCGGCTATGGCGCCGACGTGCCGGTCATTGCGACCGGAAGCGACGACCATAAAATCGCCAAGCGCGGATTTTCCTACGAGGGGGATGGAGATGATCTGCTCGGCCTTCGCATCGTCAAGCCAACGGACGACGTCGTCGAGCAGTGCTGCCGAATCCGGCGCCTTGGCGGCGGATTGAGCCATAGAGGAGCCCTCACGGGCGGCCTCGGTTGTGGTTCGGATCAAGCGGTAGGCATCCTTTGCTGGTTGGTCCCGCAAGTCAGACGGTCCGGCCAATTCCGGACTGCTGCCATTGTAAACGGCGTCGCCAGCTCCGGCAAACAAAATCGGGACGCGGTTTATTGCAGAAATACGATAATTATCAATAGACTAGCTCACTGCTCTCGGCGTTTGCCGACGCGGCCTTGCGCAGTGCGGTCGATGAAAGGTCCGAAAGCCGGATGGTGAGCAGCGTCCACGCCGGCGGTTTCCGGTCCGGCAGCGAACGCGCTTCCGACTCGGCCACGCGCCAGCGGGAAAGCGCCTGCGCCGCGCGAGACGATAGCGCCGGATGCCGCCAACCGGGACGATCGACGACCACGATCGGCATGGTCTCGGCGATGCTCCGCCAATGCTGCCAGCGATCGAACGAGGCAAGATTGTCCGCGCCCATGATCCAGACGAACCGCACGCCGGGATAGCGCCGCTTCAGGAAGGCCAGCGTCGCCGCCGTGAACCCCGTTCCGAGATCCTTCTCGAAGCTTGTAATCTTCATCTGCGGTCCGCGCGCAAAAGATCGGACCAATGCCGTCCGCCCATCGGCGGACGATAGCCCGTTTCGCGACTTTAACGGATTGCCGGGCGTAATCAGCCACCAGACCTGATCAAGCCCGAGCCGCCGCATCGCGGCCTCTGCCGCAATCTGGTGTCCGGCATGTGGTGGATTGAACGAGCCGCCCATCACCCCGATCCGCTGACCGGGAAGACAAAGGGGCGTACGGACGCGAAGCGAACCGAAGCTCTGCAGCGGGATCTTTCGCGTCAAATCAGATGTGCCTCATCCGCGAACGCTCACTTCGGCCTTGTCTGACCGGTGCCGCGCACCTTGTACTTGAAGCTCGTCAACTGCTCGACGCCGACCGGACCGCGCGCATGCATCTTGCCGGTCGCGATACCGATCTCGCCGCCGAACCCGAACTCGCCGCCATCCGCGAATTGCGTGGAAGCGTTGACGACGACGATCGCGGAATCGACGCGGTTCAAAAACCGTTCCGCCGTAGCCTCGCATTCAGTGATGATAGCGTCCGTATGCTGCGATCCATATCGTGCAATGTGCTCGATGGCGCCATCAACGCCATCGACAGTCTTGACCGCAATGATCGCATCGAGAAATTCCTTGCCGTAATCGTCGGCTTGACTGGCCTTGACGCGCGGATCGACCTTTTGCGTAGCGGCGTCACCGCGAACTTCGCACCCGGCATCGAGCAAAGCCTTAACCAGCGGGCTAAGGATGTCGGCATGGGCATTCCGATCGACGAGCAAGCATTCGGTAGCGCCGCAAATGCCCGTGCGCCGCATCTTGGCGTTGACGACGATCGGCACGGCGATGTTCATATCGGCACCTTGATCGACGTACGTGTGGCAAATGCCTTCCAGATGCGCGAACACCGGCACTCGCGCTTCGTTTTGCACGCGCTCGACAAGGCCCTTGCCGCCGCGCGGAACGATGACGTCGATCGCCCCGTTCAGACCGCGCAGCATCTCGCCAACCGCCTCGCGATCGGTCGTCGGAACGAGTTGAATGGCCGCTTCCGGCAAACCTGCCGCACGCAGACCTTCAACGAGGCACCCATGGATGGCGACGCTCGAATGATGGCTTTCCGAACCACCGCGCAGGATCGCGGCATTGCCCGCCTTCAGCGCCAGCGCCCCCGCGTCGGCGGTGACATTCGGACGGCTCTCGTAAATGATGCCGATCGTTCCAAGCGGCACGCGCACGCGCTGAAACTTGAGTCCGTTCGGCCGCGTCCACTCTGCGAGCACCGTCCCAACGGGATCGGCAAGGGCAGCGATCTCTTCCAAACCGGCGGCGATGCCATTGATGCGCTTTTCATCAAGAAGCAACCTGTCGACGAAGGCCCCCGGACGGCCCGCAGCCTTTGCCGCTTCGATGTCCTTGGCGTTGGCGGAAAGTATCTTCGACGTCGAGTCGCGCAGCGCCCTGGCTGCGGCCAATAGCGCCGCGTTCTTTTCCTCAGACGTCGCAATTCCAAGGCGACGGCTTGCGCCTTTTGCGGCTTCGCCGATGCCACGCATCAGTTCCGCCGTGTCGTTGTCGATGCGCTCCGGTCTGTTCATGGCTATTTCCTCGTCAGCGCCATATCATCTCGATGGATCAGCGTATCGCGACCTTCAAATCCCAGGATCGCGGCGATCTCGCTCGAACGCTTGCCTATGATACGCCGCGCGTCGTCCGCCGCATAGGCGATAAGGCCGCGACCAAGCTCCCGTCCGTCGGCGGCACAGATGATGACGGCATCGCCGCGGTCGAATGCGCCATCAATGCGCGTCACGCCCGCGGGAAGTAGGCTCTTTCCCGTCGATAGGGCTTTTTCTGCGCCCGCGTCGAGAAAAACCTGCCCATTCGGAACAAGCTGGCCATAAATCCAACGCTTGCGCGCCGTCACCGGATCCGACTTCGCAATGAACCAGGTTACGCGGGCCCCTTCGGAGATCGCGCGCAGCGGATTGAGCACCTTCCCGCTCGTAATAACCATGTGCGTGCCCGAGGCGAGCGCGATTCTACCGGCCGCGATTTTCGTCTTCATGCCGCCTTTGGAAAGCTCGGTGCCTGCGTCTCCGGCCATCGCTTCGATATCGGGCGTAATCTCGGTTACGAGCGGGATATGCGCAGCATTCGGATCGTCGCCGGGCGGCGCCGTGTAGAGCCCGTCAACGTCGGACAGCAGCACGAGGCAATCGGCCGACGCCATCGACGCGACGCGCGCCGACAGCCGATCGTTGTCGCCATAACGAATTTCGGCGGTGGCGACCGTATCGTTCTCGTTGACGACCGGAATAGCTTTAAGCGACAGCAGCACGTCGATGGTGTTGCGTGCATTGAGATAGCGCCGTCGCTCCTCCGTATCGCCGAGCGTCAGCAGGATCTGCGCAGCCGTCAACCCGCGCGCCGCCGCCGACTCCTGATAGGCGTGCGCCAAGCTGATTTGTCCGACGGACGCTGCCGCCTGGCTCTGCTCAAGTTCGAGCGGCCCTTTCGGCAGCTTCAGTGCGTGACGGCCCAGCGCAATCGAGCCCGAAGAGACGAGCACAATGTCCTTGCCGGCCTTCGCCAGCTCGGCAACGTCGTCCATGAACGAATTGAGCCATTCCGACTTAAGCCGTCCCGTCGCGCGATCGGTCAGCAGCGCCGAACCGATTTTCACAACAATGCGCCGCGCGTTCGTCCATTCCGGACGCACGGTCAATGTCGGAGTCTCGGGCGCGGAAGCGCGAACCATATTCATCTCGGATCGAAAGCCTGCCGGCTTCTTTTAGGCAATAAATCTCGCTGTGCTTATCAGCAAATGCGCACATCTCGGCAAGGGGTGCCCGCCCGCATATCGGCCAGAGGCGTCAATTTTTACTATCTCTGCCGATCAAGCCGAAGAATTCGTTTACGGCACAAAGGCCAGAAAAAGGAATGTTCCGAAGATCACGAGGTGCAGAAACCCGAAAAGTACGTTCGTCCGCCCGGTACCGAAGGTCAGCATGCTGGCCGCCAACGTCATCACCACCAACGTCAGGTCGCGCTGGTCGAGCCCCAGGATCAACGGCTTTTGCAAGAATATATTGGCTCCGGCAATGGCCGGAATCGTCAAACCGATGGTCGCAAGCGAAGAACCGAGCACCAGATTGATGCTCTTTTGCAGATCGTCACGCATCGCCGCCCGCACCGCCGCGATTGCTTCCGGCATCAAGACGATCAAGGCGATGATGACACCGCTGACGCCTGGTGGCGCACCGACCGCAGCAACACCCGCGTTGATCTCGATCGCGAACAGCTTTGCGAGAAGAACGACGGCCGTAAGCGCAATACAGAGATAGGCAATCGACACGACGACCCGCCCGTGATCTGTCGCCGGTTCGTCAGGCTCTTCGCGATCCCCGGTGAAATAATCTCGATGCCGAACTGTCTGGGTAAAGAGAAAAACGCCATAGAGCGCTATAATCGCGACGCTGATGAAGGCAAGCTGGCTAGTCGAGTAGAAACCGCCGGGCACCGAACTTGTGTAGTTCGGCAAAATGATCGAGAGCGTCGTCAACACGATCAGCATGGCGAGATAGATCTTCGCCGATGTGACGTCGAACTTCTGCTCGCGATAACGCAGGCCGCCGACGACGATGCACAGGCCGACGAGACCGGTCGTAATGATCATGACCACCGAAAAGACCGTATCGCGAACGAGCGTCGGCGCCGCTTTGCCGGTCAACATCAAAGACACGATCAGTGCCAGTTCAATGACCGTAACGGCGATCGTCAGAACCAGAGTACCGACCGGCTCGCCAGTGACATGCGCGACCTCCTCGGCGTGATAAACCGCGGCGAAAACAGCCCCGATCAACATCGGAACGAGGGCGATTGCAATCGCCAGCCCCAGCGGATCGGATGCGAAATTTTCCCCAAATTCCGCTATCGTAGCACCTGCAAAGAGCAACAAGCCGGCAATGGGCAGCGCCCAGCTCCAGACAGGCGTTCGCGCGGAATGAACCATGTGTGTTTTATGTCCAGGATGATCGAAGACCAGAAGCGGCCGAATGGATTGTGCGCGACTTGCACGCGGCTCGCAAGTGAGTAGCGATCCCTAAGACACGCTCAAGGCTGCCAATGACCGCTATCGCTTTCGGCATCCTCTTCGGCATCGTTGCTGCGCGAAATTTCGCGGACGAGCGCATAGAGTGCCTCTTTGACCCCGGCGCCGGACACGGCCGAAAGCACAAGAGGTGTTTTGCGCGCAGCCTTTTTCAATGCGTCGTGCCGTTCGGCGAGTGTCGTGGCGTCTAGGGCGTCGATCTTCGACAGCGCCACAATCTCTTTCTTCTTTTCGATGCCGTTTCCGTATGCCTTGAGTTCGCGTCGCACCGTTTTGTAGTCATTGGCAACATCCTCAGAGGTTGCATCAACGAGGTGCAGGAGAACACGGCACCGTTCGACATGCCCGAGAAACCGGTCGCCAAGACCCGCCCCTTCATTAGCGCCCTCGATCAGGCCCGGAATGTCGGCCAGAACAAAATCAAAATCTCCGGCGCGTACCACGCCGAGATTTGGATGCAGCGTCGTGAAGGGGTAATCGGCAATTTTCGGCTTCGCGGCGCTGACGGACGCAAGAAACGTCGATTTTCCCGCATTTGGCAGTCCGACCAGACCGGCATCGGCGATCAGCTTTAGCCGCAGCCAGATCGTCAGCTCTTCGCCGGGCTGCCCCGGATTGGCATGACGCGGCGCTTGATTGGTCGAGCTCTTGAAATGGGCGTTGCCGAAGCCGCCGTTGCCGCCCTTGGCAAGGCGTGTGCGTTCCCCCGGCTCCGTCAGATCGGCGAGCAGGGTCTCGTTGTCCTCCGCGAAAACCTGGGTCCCCGGAGGAACCTTGACGATGCAGTCGCGGCCGTTCGGTCCGGCGCGGTTCTGACCCATCCCCGGCCGGCCGTTCTCTGCCGAGAAATGTTGCTGATACCTATAATCAATGAGCGTGTTGAGGTTTTGCACGCACTCGACCCAGACGTCCCCGCCGTTGCCGCCATCGCCGCCGTTCGGCCCACCAAACTCGATGAACTTCTCGCGCCGGAAAGCGATACAGCCGTTTCCGCCTGCGCCCGACTTTATGTAAATCTTGGCCTGATCCAGAAATTTCATGACGCCAGCGCCCGGATAGCCATTGCCCACGGCCGTCTGCGTTCGTACGTCAGCGCCGGCAATTCACATTGCTGCGCTTCGCACCATCCGGTCGTGCTGCCGATATACTTGAAGCCGAGCTTCTGAATCACGCGCGCCGACCCCGGATTGCCGCTAAAATGCTTGCAGACGAAACGTCGGACACCTGCTTTCGTGTATCCGTAGGTCATAACCGCACTCGCTGCCTCCGTGGCGAAACCACGCTCCCAATAGGGCTTACCGATCCAATACCCGAGTTCAGCGTCGCCGTTCCGGTCGGACGTGAAGCCGCAAATTCCGATGAGATCCCCTTCGTGTTCGATGCCGAAGACCTTCTCACGCTCCTCGACACCGTGGATCCACTGATGCGCCGCCGCCTCTGAATACGGGAACGGCAGCCGACCGGTCATGCTCGCGACATCCCAGTCGCCGGCCAGCAGCGCGATACGCGGGGCATCGCCGTCAACGACAGCTCTCAGGCGAAGACGATCGGTTCTCATGAAGAGTTGTAAAGAGAATTGGTGTGGCAAAAAGTGATACGAGGAGACCGCCGAAAAAGCAAAAGGGGACGGCATCGCCATCCCCGATTCACTTTGCGAACCTGTCCCGGCCGATTATTCGGCGGCGATCGGCTTAGCCGGCATCACCGAAATATAGGTGCGGCCGTTGCGCTTGGTGTCGAACTGGACCGTTCCTTCTTCGACCGCGAAGATCGTGTGATCGGTGCCCATGCCGACACCCGAACCCGGATGCCACTGCGTGCCACGCTGCCGGCAGAGAATGTTGCCGGGAATGACGTACTCGCCACCGTAACGTTTGATGCCAAGGCGTTTGCTCTCGGAATCGCGGCCGTTACGTGTCGAACCGCCTGCTTTTTTCTGTGCCATTTGAGAATCCTCGAATGAAGCGGCGGCTCGTTACGCGCCGGAAATTTCGGTGATGCGCACGACCGAAAGATCCTGACGGTGACCCTTCTTACGGCGCGAATTTTTGCGGCGGCGTTTCTTGAAAGCAATGAGCTTTGGTCCGCGCGATTGCTTGACGAGTTCAGCGACAACCTTGGCGCCCGAGACAACCGGCGCGCCGATCGTGACGTCGGCTCCCGAGCCGACCATCAGCACTTGGTCGAACTCAACCGTCGCACCGGCATCGCCCGGCACGCGCTCAATCGTGACCACATCGTCCTTGGAAACGCGGTATTGCTTGCCGCCTGTCTTAATGACAGCGTACATGATCTAGTCCTTCCGGCCGTCTTGGGCCTGTTACCGCGCCCTGTGGCGCCATCGAAAAACGATGGACTTTCAAAAGGATGCCGGAAATTTCCAGCAAGAGCCTCGGGCAGCGCATTCTCCGCAGGCCTATTTCGCGCCTGCGAGTTGGCGGTTTATTGTCGAACTGAGGCACCTTGTCAATCGCCGTGCGGCGTTTCGGCGTCTGTTGTGGCCTCAACCGCGCGCCCTCGCAATTCCGAGCCCGCATAGCCAATTCAACAGCTCCAAACACCGGACGGCAAGACTTCCGAACAAAGGGCCACGACGATGGATGCGCGCATGGTGGCCGAAACGACCGAAACGGAGCAGTCCGGAACGCCACTTCCCGCAATCCCTGTCATCGAAACCGGCCGCGATTTCCCACTGGCGACATTGCGGTCCGCCGAACATCGGACACATGCCCTCCTGGACGCAGCTTCGCGCCGCTATCCGAGAAGTCTGCTCACCGGCCTGGACAAAGTTTCTCGCGCCTGGCTCGCGCGGTGGGACAACGAGCATCTCCCCGAAATCGACACCATCGCTCGCATGTTGGGTCGGCCCGGAGCTTACTTCTTTTCCGTCAATTACGAATGGGCCTGCACCTGCCGAACGGCGCCGTCACCCGACGGCCGCTCGGCGCGACTCCTGCGCGTGCTTGATTGGAAAAGCGCGGGCCTGGGGGCCAACTTGGTTTGCGCCAAGGTCACCGGCCCAAAGGCCGGACCTTTCGCTTTGCTGACTTGGCCCGGTTATACCGGTGTGCTGCAGGTCATGGCCCCCGGCCGCTTTTCGGCGGCGCTCAATCAGGCGCCAATGCACGATGCCACCGGGCTTTTCTACCTCGATTGGGCCGCAAATCGCCGCCGCGTCTGGAAAATGCCGCATCCGACACCTGCCCATCTGTTGCGGAAAGTCGCGGAGGAAGCCGAGATCTTCGATGATGCTCGCCGTATGTTGAGCGAGCGGCCGATATCGACGCCGGCCATTTTCACGCTTGCCGGCATCGATGCGGACGAAACGGCCGTCATCGAACGCACTGAGCGCGACGCCCGCATCCGTGATGGTACGCACGTTGCCGCCAACCACTGGGAAACGACCGGTTGGCACGGCCACGCGCGCGGTGAGAAAAGCCGCGACCGGGCGTGCCTGATGAGCCGCGCCGAAATGGCGTTCGACCCGGCGTTCTCGTGGCTCACGCCTCCGATCCTCAATGACAACACGCGCCTGGTTATGGTTGCCGATGCCAAAGACGGCCGCCTGATGGCCCGCGGTTACGAAAGGACTGGCCCCGCGACAACCGTTCTCGATATGACTTGGCGTAAACCGGTTTGACACGCTTGCGCGATGCGCGAACCAAAGCTACAAGCCGCAACTTGCCGTCTGGCGCCACGGCTTACGGAGAGGTGGCAGAGTGGTCGATCGCGCCGCACTCGAAATGCGGAGTACTCGCAAGGGTACCGGGGGTTCGAATCCC
>DATLJG010000233.1:0-4222 GCA_035538995.1 Hyphomicrobium sp.
GCGCCATCAGGTCTGGATGAGCCACGGCGATCGCGTGACGCGCCTGCCGGACGGGTTTGAAGTCATCGCCACCAGCGAGAATGCGCCGTTCGCGGTTGTGGCGGACGAGGGCCGGCACTTCTACGCGGTGCAGTTTCATCCTGAGGTCGTTCATACGCCGGACGGGGCCAAGCTGATCTCGAATTTCGTTCACAAGATCGCTGGACTGAAGTCGGACTGGACGATGGCCGCTTACCGTCGCGTGATGATCGAGAAGATCCAAGCGCAGGTCGGCAAGGGACGTGTCATTTGCGGCCTATCGGGCGGAGTCGATAGCGCCGTCGCGGCGGTTCTCATTCACGAGGCGATCGGCGATCAGCTGACATGCGTGTTCGTCGATCACGGTCTGATGCGTCTTGGCGAAGCCGACGAGGTTGTCGGCCTCTTTCGCGATCACTACAACATTCCGCTCGTCCACGTCGATGCGTCGAAGCTCTTTCTCGATGCTCTGGCTGGCGTCTCGGATCCCGAGGCAAAGCGTAAAGCAATCGGCAAGCATTTCATCGACGTGTTCGAGGCCGAGGCGAAAAAGATCGGCGGTGGCTCCTCTGGTGGCGCTCCGGGTGCCGATGCTGGACCCGCGCAGTTCCTGGCGCAGGGAACGCTCTATCCCGACGTCATCGAAAGCGTGTCGTTCACGGGCGGGCCGTCTGTGACGATCAAATCGCACCACAACGTCGGCGGTCTGCCCGAGCGCATGAACATGAAGCTCGTCGAACCGTTGCGCGAGCTTTTCAAGGACGAAGTGCGTGCGCTGGGCCGCGAACTGGGATTGCCGGAAGCGTTTGTCGGGCGGCATCCGTTTCCGGGGCCGGGACTTGCCATCCGTATTCCCGGTGAGATCACGCGCGAGAAGCTCGACATCCTGCGTCAGGCCGATGCGATCTATCTCGATGAAATCCGCAAGGCCGGCCTCTACGATGCGATCTGGCAGGCGTTCGCTGTTCTGCTGCCGGTGCGCACGGTCGGCGTGATGGGCGACGGACGGACGTACGATCATGTTCTGGGGCTTCGCGCGGTAACGTCTGTCGATGGCATGACCGCCGACTTTTTCCATTTCGATATGGCCTTCCTCGGCCGCGTGGCGACGCGCATCATCAACGAAGTGCGCGGCGTCAACCGCGTCGTCTACGACGTCACGTCGAAGCCGCCCGGCACGATCGAGTGGGAGTAGGCGAGCAAAATATCTCGCCGCGCACCCAGCGGCTTCGCACGACCGCCGTGACGCTCCTCGTTATCGCCGGATGCGTGAATTATTTCGACCGGGCTGCTGTCGCCGTCGGCAACCCTGAAATTCGCGCAGAACTCGGTCTTTCCTATTCCGAGATGGGATTGCTGCTGTCGGCGTTCGCGTGGAGCTATGGCCTCGCGCAAATTCCGGCGGGCTCGTTGATCGATCGTTTCGGTCCGCGACGTGTGCTGGGCTTCGGCATGATCGTCTGGTCGGTGGCGCAGCTTGCCGCCGGCGCCGTCTCATCGCTCCATCAGTTTGTCGCCGCCCGCATTGCTTTGGGACTCGGTGAATCGCCTATGTATATCGGCGGCGCTCGCGTTTGCGCGGATTGGTTTCCGCTGAAGCGACGAGCATTGCCGATCGGGATTTTTAACGCATCGTCGGCGCTGGCGCCTGCCTTGGCTCCGCCGCTGCTGACGTTGCTGATGGTGCTCTACGGTTGGCGCATCATGTTCGTGGTCGCGGGACTTGCCGGTTTCGCGGTCGCGGTTCTGTGGGCGATCTTCTATCGGGCGCCGGTGGATGCCGGAATTCCCCAAGCGGATATTGACGAAATCCGCCGCGATGACGGTGAGCCGTCGCATCACGCGGGTTTCGCTCAGGTCACCTGGCTTTTGAAGTTTCCAACAAGCTGGGGGATGTTTCTCGGCTTCTTCGGCGTTGTCTATATTTCCTGGTTTTATGCGACGTGGCTGCCGGGCTATCTCGAATCGGCGCGGCATCTGAGCGTTGCGAACGCCGGCCTATGGGCGTCCATTCCTCTCGGCGCGGGATTTCTTGGCGGCATCACCGGCGGCTTGATCTCAGACCGGCTTGGCCGCTCCGGAACCGACGCCGTAACGGCATGCAGGCTCCCCATTATCTGTGGCCTCGTCGTTGCGGGCGGCAGCACGATCGTCGCCGCCTATGTCGCGAACATTGGTGTTGCCGTTTCGCTGATGGCGATTGGATTGTTCTCCGCAAACGTATCGTCCAGTTGCGGCTGGGCGCTGGCGGCGGTGATTGCGCCGCCAAACACTGTGGCGACTCTCGAAGCGGTTCAGAATGTCGGCGGTTCGATCGGTGGAGCGTTGGCGCCGCTTGTGACCGGCGTTCTGGTTCAGGCAACGGGCTCGTTCGTTCCAGCATTCGCCGTTGCTGGCGTGATCGCGTTTGCCAGTGCGGTTGCGTATTGGGGACTGACCGAGGAAAAAATTTCTGGCGCCTCCGACCCAGAATAGGCTTCCCGAAAGCAATGCTTAACTAGCGATGCGGCTTCGGCTCGGGAGGGCATTCGTCGCTGTTAGAGTGCCTCCATTTTCAGCCGAATGGAGGCGTACAAATGGATATCGTTGTCGATTCCGAGAAGCTCCCGCGAACGAAAGTTTGGGGCGAAAATGATTCTCATGTTCGCTGGCAGGGTGCGTTCGCACGCTGCGGAGGAAACGGGGCGACGGCGTCCTCCACGATCGTTTACGAGATCGAGCCGGGTGGCCGCCTTGGCTGGCACACGGATGCGACTGAGGAAACGCAATACATCATCAGCGGCACTGGTAAGCTCCATCTTGAGGACGGCACGACCTATCCCGTCGCGCCGGGCAGTGTTTTCGTGTTGCCGACGCCGTTGCGCCATGACCTCGAAAACACGGGTAAGGAAACCTTGCGGGCGGTGGCGTTTTTCGCGGCGGCGATGTTCACCCAAACCTTCGATCAGGTGATGCTGCCACCCAAAACGCACGTACTCGGCACACCAAATCGTGACGGTCAGGTGGCGTACTGACGGATCATCGCCGTCGCGTTCTCGACGCGCGCTATGATCCAGCGAATGGCGTGCTCCATCGCCGGCATAAGACATCGGCGAGAACGGCCATGAATCCGTCCCGAAGCACGGCGCTCCGGGACGGATTTTCATTGATAAGATCGCGTTCGTGGTCGCGTCAGCGGTCACCAACCGTACTTGCAACTGAGGAAGCGCTTTTTCCAATAGTGCGAACCGGTGAACATCCAGCGGTCGTGGAGATAGCCGCAATCGGAATAACTGGTACCGACGATGATCCGGGGTCCGAAACTGTGATGACCAAAATGGTGGCCCATATGTCCGTGACCACCGTGCCCGCCATGTCCGCCGTGACCATGGGCGCTGGCGGCCGTGATGCCTCCGCCCAACGCTGCAACGGTTGCCGCGACGGCAAAAAGAATAGACTTCTTAGACATTCTTTGACTCCTCAAATCAGATTGCGCTTTGTCGAAGGCGCAGGCTTTTCGCGGCGCTGATGGCATCCGCGATGAGGAAAATCTGACGCGCCTCAATGTGCGCGGCTGTTTCGAGGGGAACAGGTGTTTGCTGTTGGGTCAGTGTTTCGAGGACAGAACCGCGGCGACGTCGGCACCCGTCGCATTGCGGGGGAGAGCGAAGAAGTCGGCGTCCTTGTCGAGCGCCTGTTCGAGCTTCGCCTGGAATGTTCCGCGATCGAGTTCGATCGTGCCGAACTGGCGGAGATGATCGGTCACGAATTGCGTGTCGAGCAAAGTAAATCCACCGTGAACGAGCCGCGCCGCTAGGTGAACGAGGGCAATTTTCGAGGCATCGCGTTCGGTGGAAAACATACTTTCGCCGAAGAACGCGCTTTTGAGTGCGACGCCGTAGAGGCCGCCAACGATGTCGTCGCCGTCCCAGACTTCGACGGTATGGCACGCGCCAAGATCGAACAGTTCGCGATAGAGACCGCGAATGCGTGTGTTGATCCACGTCGACATACGCCCCTCGCGCGGCGCGGCGCAGCCGTCGATGACGCGGTCGTAGTCGTTGTCGACCTTGACCGCGAACGGCGTCGTGCGGACGGTGCGCAGAAGACGGCGCGGGATATGAAAATCATCGAGCGGCAGCACGCCGCGATGCTGCGGCTCGATCCAATACAACGCCGGATCGTCAGCGCTTTCGGCCATCGGGAAGATGCCGCAGCTGTAGGC
>DATLJG010000234.1:0-8470 GCA_035538995.1 Hyphomicrobium sp.
CTGAAGAACAAGGACCAGCAGGAACAGCTGAAGAAAGTCATTCAGAAGCTCGCCCGCGCGGCGCGCGTTCTGCACGGATAAACGCTGATGACCAATACCCAAGATAAGCTGATCGTCGCCCTCGATTTGCCGTCCTACGACGAAGCGCGCGTCCTGGTCGATCGCCTCGGCGATACGGTGACGTTCTATAAGATTGGCCTCGAACTTTTGTTTTCGGATGGCCTGTCGCTGGCCCGCGAGCTGAAAAACGACGGCAAGCGCGTCTTTCTCGATCTGAAATTTCTCGACATCGCCAATACCGTCGAACGCGCCGTCGCGTCCGCCGCCAGCCTTGGCGTCGATCTCCTGACCGTACACGGCCACGACACGAAGACTCTGAAGGCCGCCGTGCGCGGCCGCGCCGGATCGAACTTGAAGCTGCTCTCCGTCACGGTTTTGACGAGCCTCGATCAAGCCGATCTCGATGAGCAAGGTCTGGCGACCACGCCCGGCGATCTCGTCCTGCGCCGCGCCCGGCTGGCCCGCGCCGCCGATTTCGATGGTGTCATCGCGTCGGGACAGGAAGCAGCCGGCGTCCGTTCCGAAACCGGCCCCGGCTTTCTGATCGTGACGCCCGGCATTCGTCTCCCTGGCGGCGACGCAGGCGACCAGAGCCGCGTCACGACACCGGAGCAAGCTCTGCGCAGCGGCGCCGATCATCTTGTCGTTGGCCGTCCGATTAACGCCGCCGAAGATCCCAAAGCGGCCGCCGAGGCGTTCCTCGCTCACATCGCTTCGGCTTAGCGCGCAACGCCGGCGCGGACAAAAGCCGCACCCGGCTGAGGGCCGTGCCACATCCTCGCCCCGCTCTGATCACGCCCTGCGCACACTCGCCCTTTACCGAGCATTAACCGTCGCTGAGGTTAGGTTAATGCCGCCCGGAGACCAGGTTAGGCGGGGTTCACGGCCTTATGTTGTGGCGTTCGATGCAGCGAGCCCGATGGCTCGCGACAGCACTGTTTATGCTTTTGGCGCTGCCCGTCCTTCACGCGGCGCGTGCTGGCGAGATCGCCGCCGAAAAGCCGCTTCCCGCGACCACCGAAGCCGCCCTCATCATGAAGGATATCGTCCCGGAAGCGCCGGTTTACATCCGCGTCTTCAAGGAGGAATCCGAGCTTGAGGTGTGGAAGGCAAGACCGAACGGCCGCTATGCGCTGATCAAAACCTTCCCCATCTGCAACTGGGGCGGCACGCTCGGCCCGAAGCGCACACAGGGCGACAGCATGTCTCCCGAAGGCTTCTATCACGTCACACTCGGCGCCCTGAAACCCGACAGCAAATATCATCTGGCCTTCAACATCGGCTATCCCAACGCACTCGACCGCGCGCTTGGCCGAACCGGCGCCTATATCATGGTGCATGGCGATTGCCGCAGCGTCGGCTGCTTCGCGATGTCCGACAAGCTGATCGAGGAAATCTACGCCTTCGTGCGCGATGCCCTATCCGCCGGTGAATCTTCGGTGCCAGTGCACGTCTTCCCGTTCCGAATGACGGCCGCCAATGTGAAACGCCACGCCGACAATCCGGCGCGCGGGACGTGGGGGCCGCTGAAGCAGGCCTATGATGATTTCTCCGAAACGCGAGAACCGCCGAAGATCGGCATGTGCGGTAAGCGCTACGTCGTAAATTCGCTGACGCCGGTCGGGATGGACCCTAACGCGCCGTGCCCGTCGCTGATCGGCAAACGTCTCGCGCCGCTGTCGCCGCGACTGGCGAAAAATCTCGTCAAGGCCGACCCTGATCTCGAAGCGCACGGCAAGAAAATGAAATCCGTGCTCGAAGCCAACTCGGGCTCCGATCTTCTGATGAACTTTTCCTGGGGCACGACGACGACGGCGAGCATCAGCACGCGGAAAAGCAGCCCGGCCCGCATGAGCAGCGATGCCGCACTTGGCGCGGTGCGGCCGCTTTTGAGCCGCTGAGCGCCGCCTATTTCCTTTCTTTGCCGGCTCGGGTTGCCGAAGCCGCCCCGCTCCGGTTATGCCTCCCCGCCTGAGATGCACACAACGGAGAGGCCACAATGCCGAAGGGATACGTTATCGCCCACGCCACAGTCACCGACACCGACAAGTGGGCCGCCTACGTCACGAAATCGAAGATCGCCCTCGACAAGTACGAAGGCAAACCGATTATCCGTGGCGGCCGCTCGGAGATCATGGAAGGCAATGGGACGACGCGAAACGTCGTCCTTGAGTTTCCGAGCTACGAGCACGCCCACGGCTACGCGACGTCTCCCGAGTACGCCGAAGCGAAAGCGCTTCGCCAGGGTGCCGGCGCGATCGACATCACCGTCGTCGAAGGTGTCTGACGCAATCATCTCATCCTCGGCCTCGCGCCGGGGATGATCGATCCACTTTTGAGGCGCACGGGCGATGCCCCATTTTCCTTCGAGCGATGGCCGGCCTTCGTGGCGGGCGCTCGTCCTGACCCTCTTTCCCGAGGCATTTCCCGGACCGCTTGGGATATCGCTGGCGGCACAGGCGCGCGAGGCCGGTATCTGGTCGCTCGAAACGATGCAGCTTCGCGAATTCGGATTGGGCAAGCATCGTCAGGTTGACGATACGCCGGCGGGCGGCGGCGCTGGAATGGTGCTGCGCGCCGATGTCCTCGGACCGGCGCTCGATCATGCCCGCGCTCAATCGCCCGATGCCCCGCTGATCTATCTGTCGCCGCGCGGAACGCCGTTGACGCAAAGCCTTGCCCGCGATCTCGCCGAAGGTCCCGGCGTCACACTGCTCGCCGGCCGTTTCGAGGGCATCGACGAACGGGTGATCGCCGCGCGCGGTCTGAAGGAAGTCTCGATCGGCGACTACGTCCTCGCGGGCGGCGAAGTGGCGGCGATGGTCCTTATCGAAGCCTGCGTCCGGCTTCTGCCCGGCGTCATCGGCGCCGCCGAAAGCCTCGCGAGCGAGAGCTTCGAGACCGGACTGCTCGAATATCCGCAGTACACCAAGCCCCGCGACTGGGAAGGCCGGGCGATCCCGGACATCCTTCTCTCGGGCGATCACAAGAAGATCGAAGCCTGGCGGCAGGAACAATCCGAACGCCTGACCGCCGCGCGCCGCCCCGACCTTATGCGCGCCCGTGGCCAAAAGCCCACGTAAAGCCGCCGATCGGCGCTTCGCCTTTGCATGGCCAGGATTTCCTGGGCAAATAGGCCAAAGGACGAGAGATTCGCGCCGCTTTTCGAGACGCCGCCTTTTTGGCGCGACGAGCGGTCGTTGGACGTGCGCGTTGCCAATCGGGACGAGGCGATGGGGAAATTCAACGGTATTCTGTTCGGCATGATCGCGGCATTGGCGCTGGCGAGCCCCGTGCTTGCTGATCCCGATCCAGCGCCGTCTTCGACCGAAACCAGCACCGCGCCGGCCGCCGCAACGGAAACGACCGCAACCCCCGCTGAAACGGCCTCTGCACCGGCAACGACACCCGACGATGCGGTGCTCGGCGTCGTCCGCACCAAGCTCGCAGCGGCAAAGCTCTCGGACAACGAGTACGAGAAAAAAGATCAGACCACGCTGACCGAATTCTACGCCGCCCGTCACGGCGAAGGACTCTGGGTCACGGCGTCCGGACTGAAACCTGAAGCCAAGGCTCTCGCGGCCGAGATCGAGAACGCCAACGCCTACGGCTTGGATGCCGGCGACTTCAAACTTCCGAAACTTGAGAACGACGCTCTCGCCGCCACCGACACCGACTCGCTCGCGGACGCCGAGATCCAGTATTCGACCGCCGCGCTGCTCTACGCCCGCTATGCACGCGGTGGACGGATTCCCGATCCTTCAGAAAGTTTGACGACCGAGTTCGACCGGCGTCCGCAATGGATCGAACCGAAAACGGTGATCGACGCGCTCGCCACATCACATGAGCCCGACGCCTATCTCCGCAGCTTGCAACCACAGCATGAACAGTTCGAAAAGCTGCGGCAGATCTACGTCAAGATGCTGCCCAAGGATGGCGATCTCACGAAGCTCAGCGCTGCCGCGAAGCGCATCCGCTCCAACATGGAGATGTGGCGCTGGATGTGGCTCGACATGGGCGATTTCTACGTCCTGAACAACATCCCCGAGTTCATGCAGTACGTCTACAAGGACGGCAAAATCATCCGCTCGGCCAAGATCGTGGCGGGACAACTCGACAAGCAGACCACGATCTTCTCACGGCCGCTGAAGTACGTCGTGCTGCGCCCGATGTGGCGCGTTCCCGAAAGCATCATGGTCAACGAACTCTGGCCGAGCCTCATCCGCGGCGGCAACATCATGCGCCGCTACGGTCTCGAAATTGAAACAAAGGACGGTCGGCGGGTCGATTGGCGTCAGATCAATTGGGCAAAGACCGACATTCGCGACTACATCGTCATTCAGCCGCCGGGCTCGAACAGCGTGCTCGGCCACGTCAAATTCTCGTTCCCGAGTCAACACACGATCTTCATGCATGACACGCCGGATAAATGGATGTTCCGTCCGGCGCGCCGCACACTCAGCCACGGGTGTCTGCGCGTGCAAAATCCAATGCAGCTCGCGGAAATGATACTGAAGGAAGACAAGGGCTGGGACGCCGCCAAGGTCGCCGAGCTGAGCCGCTCCGGTCCGCGCAACAACGAAATTCCGATCACCAAGGAAATTCCGATCCACCTCGTCTACTTCACGGCCTGGGTCCGGGACGACGGCAAGCTCAAAACGTTCCCCGACGTCTACGGTCACGAAAAGCGCGTCACCCTGGCGCTCGACGGCAAATGGTCGAAAATCAAGAAAGGCCGCGACCACTTGGCGCCCGTCGAGCCCGATTTCAACCCGTCGGCGCTCGCCGCACGTACTCGTGCCGAACGCAACGAGGTTCCGCGCTCGGCCCAGAAGGACGCCACCGTCGGCGACATCATCGGTAACGCCTTCGGGCTTTACTGAGATCTGCCGGCGCATCTGGCCACCGCGACACGCCGCCGATTTGCCGGTTTCCCGCTCGACAACCGGCCAGTCTTCGCGTATGACGCGGCGCAACGATAACTCCCCTCAAACGGGTGGCCCGCTTGGGCTTGCATGAACGGCACGGGTTCAAATTCCGGCCGATCCCCTGCGTCATCGAAAAAAACTAAACGGAATCAACAAGATGAACATTATCCAGCAGCTCGAACGCGAGCAAATGGACGCCATCCTTTCGAAGCGTGGCGTTCCCGAATTCGGACCCGGCGATACCGTCAAGGTCATGGTGAAGGTCGTCGAGGAAGTCGACGCCAAAGACAAGAAAAAGAAAACGGAAAAGGCAACGAACGTCCGTTTCCAGGCCTATGAAGGCGTCGTCATCGCCCGCTCGGGCGCCGGCCTCAACGAGAACTTCACGGTTCGCAAGATTTCCTATGGCGAAGGCGTCGAGCGAGTCTTCCCCGTCTACTCTCCCTACATCTCCGAGATCGAAGTGCTGCGCCGGGGCAAAGTCCGTCGCGCGAAGCTCTATTATCTCCGCGGCCGTCGCGGTAAGGCCGCGCGTATCTTCGAGCGTACCGACGCGCGCGCACGTCGCCTCAACGCCGCCTGGAAGGGCTTCAAGAAGCCGAAGGGTGAGGCCGAGGATCTGACGCAGATCAACGGCATCGACATCGACCTGCAGAACCGTTTGAAGCAGCTCAACTGCTACAAGCTCGAGCAGATCGCCAACCTGTCTGACGAGGACATCGCCAACATCGATGAGACGCTGAATCTCAACGGCGCCATCGAGAAGCAGGATTGGGTCGGCCAGGCGCAACGCCTCGTCGCCGAACTGACTGCGGCCGAAGTTCCCGCCGAAGAAGCAAAAGAATAACGCGCAGATTCAATCTGCGACGCATTGAGAAAACGCCGGACCAAAAGTCCGGCGTTTTTATTTTTGCTATTTCGTGCCACGTCGCGGCGGCCTTGCAGCCGCCGCTGGAAAAGCGATGATCGTCGGATCGCCGCTACGAGCCTGAAACAACCAGCTCGACACGCCGGTTCTGGTGGCGTCCTTCATCCGTGCTGTTGTCGCCGATCGGATTGTCAGGTCCGTGACCGGTCGTCCTCAACCTCGAAGCATCGACACCTGACGTCGCCAGGAAGTCCGCCACCTTCTTGGCGCGGAGCAACGACAGCACCTTGTTGCTTGCGACTGTCCCGACGTTGTCGGTATAGCCCAGCACTTCAACCACGACGCCGCCGCACGACGAGATAGCCTCGGCGAGCGACTTGAGCGCCGCCTGACTTTCTTTCGAAATAGCGGCGCTATCCTCGTTGAAATGCACGCTCGCCGATTTGGCGTTCGTTGCAACAGTCTCTTGGCACGCTCCCGCGCTGGAGGCTGCCGCACTCGATTCACCTGACGCGGCAGCGGGAGCCGCTGCGTTGTAATCAGGATTCATCTGAGCCGGTTCTGCCCAAGCGGGATTCGCCGGCGCGGTGCTGCCTCCGAAGAACTCGGTCGTGGCATTGCCACCCGTTGGCGGCGGCGCGGCTTCTTCAGCCGCCGGAGCTTCTGCTGCCGGGCTGGCGCTCTCTGAAGGCGCGGTCTGATCACCGGCCTCGGTCGGAGCGGGCGTCGCCGACTCGTCTTTCGAATACTCGGGATTCATCTGAGCCGGTTCCGCCCAAGCGGGATTCGCCGGCGCGGCGCTGCCTCCGAAATACTCGGTCGTGGCGTTGCCGCCCGCTGCGGGTGGCGCGGCTTCTGCTTCAGCCGGTTGCGCGGGCGCAGCCTGTTCGTCGCCGCCAGCCGCCGGAGCAGCGGACTCGCCCGGATTGTAGTCCGGATTCATCGTCGCTGGAGCGGCCCAGGCCGGAGTCGAACCTGACGCATCGTCGGACTCGGCGATGATCTCGCCGCCGCTGTTTTGATCCGGCGCGGCAGAGTCGTCCGAGTTGTATTCGGGGTTCATCGTCGCTTCGGCAGCCCATGCGGGTGTCTCCGCATCGGCGACATGAATGACGATCGCGGCACGTCCGCCTGGCATCTCGACCATGTTGGCCGCATGCACTATATCACTGCTTGCAAGCTGAAATATCAGTCCCAAACTGCACACCCCTCCGAGCAGAGGGGCACGGAAATCGGTCATCGCTTTCCTCCTTGTGGCACGACGCCCTTGGAAAAGGCGCTCTTCTGAGAGAGGATATTTTGGCATTAAATTGCAACCGGAGCCATATGGCTTCCCTTGCCAGGGCAACATGTCGAACGTCGAAGTAAATAAAAGCGCCAGGCGCGACGGAAGTATCCCGCTACATGACGACGAGGCCTTTGCTGCGATGCGCAAAGCCGGTCGCCTCGCCGCCGAGGCGCTGGATATGCTCGTCCCCATCGTCGAAGCGGGGGTTACGACCAGCGCGATCGACGATCTGGTTTTGACCTTTGCCCTTGATCATGGGGCGTTGCCCGCAACGCTGAACTATCGCGGCTACCGCTATGCGAGCTGCACGTCGATTAATCATGTCGTCTGCCACGGCATGCCGAACGACAAGCCGTTGCGCGAGGGCGATATCGTCAACATCGACGTCACCCTGATCGTCGATGGCTGGCACGGCGACACCAGCCGGATGTATTCGGTCGGTGAGGTATCGCGGCGGGCCCAACGGCTGATGGATGTCACCTATCAGTCGCTGATGCAGGGTATCGCCGCCGTGAAGCCCGGCAACACGACGGGCGACATCGGCGCCGCAATTCAGTCTTACGCCGAGGAAGAGCGCTGCAGCGTCGTTCGCGACTTCTGCGGTCACGGCCTGGGGCGCGTCTTCCACGACCGCCCGAACATTCTGCATTACGGCGAACCGGGCGACGGCGTCCTTCTCGAACCCGGCATGCTCTTTACGATTGAGCCGATGATCAATCTTGGCAAACCGCACGTCAAAATTCTGGCCGACGGCTGGACGGCGGTCACGCGCGACCGCGAACTATCGGCACAATTCGAGCATACCGTTGGCGTGACCGAAACCGGCTGCGAGATCTTCACCTCCTCGCCCGCCGGATTGGACTTCCCGCCCTATCGCCTGCCCTCCGCAGCGGCCTGAGCGGAGCCCGAACCGATGTCGCATTCCAAAGGATCTGGCGACGATCGGGTGAGTGCCGAAGAACAGTCCGCCCTTTTCGGGACGGCGCTCAAACCGAAGCCCGCCGCCGACGACAAGGCCGGGCACCGCCAGCGGTTGCGCGAACGCTTTACGAATGGCGGCGCTGACGCCGTGCCCGATTACGAACTCCTCGAAATGATTTTGTTTCGGGCCTTTCCGCGCATCGACACCAAGCCGATCGCCAAACGGCTGATCGCACGCTTCGGATCATTCGCCGAGGTTGTCTCCGCGCCGCCTGAGCGGCTCAAGGAAATAGAAGGCGTCGGCGATCGCGCCGTCCAGGAATTGAAACTGATCAAGACCGCTGCCGAACGGCTGACCAAGGGCGAGATTCAGGCACGCCCCGCGTTATCGTCGTGGAATGGCGT
>DATLJG010000235.1:0-10638 GCA_035538995.1 Hyphomicrobium sp.
AACGAGGTATCGGCGCTGGCTTCGGTCCTGCCGATGATCAAACCCGTATCGTCGTCCGGCAGGTAGCCTTTGGGTATGGTCTGATAGAAATGGATCGTCAGCGCGATCGTCGCGACAAACACCGCGAGCATGATGCTCTGATGACGAAGCGCAATCCTGAGGGTGAAAGCATATGTCTTGATGACCAGGCCGAGCGCGCCCTCGAACAGCCGGTCTGCCAGGTATTTGCGATGCTCGGCCTCGGCTCCGCTCTTGATGAAATGCGCGCAGATCATCGGCGTCACGGTCAGAGAAACGACCGCAGAGATGATGATCGAGAATGTCAACGTCATCGCGAATTCGTGGAGCAGCCGGCCGGCGATACCGGTCATAAAGAGCACCGGGATGAAGGCGGCGATCAGCGATACCGAAATAGAAATGACCGTGAAGCCGATTTGACGCGCGCCTTCGAGCGCCGCCTCCCTGGGCTTCATGCCGCGTTCCATGTTGCGATAGACGTTTTCGATCATCACGATGGCATCATCGACGACGAATCCGACCGCCACGGCAAAGGCCATCAGCGTCAAATTGTTGATCGAATATCCGGCGGCCCACATCGCCGCGCATGTGCCCGCAAGGGATAGCGGTACGGTGACGCCCGCGGCGATCGTCGGCGTGGAACGCCTCAGAAAAACGAAGACCACCGACATGACCAGCAGAATGCTTATGCCGAGAGTCCACTGCATATCGTGAACGGATGCGCGAATGGTGCCGGTGCGGTCCGATAGGGTCGAAATTTTTATTCCAGCCGGAACCCACTCTTTGAGTTGCGGCAGGAGGGCTTTGACGCGATCGACCGTGTCGATGACGTTGGCTTCCGGCGTCTTCGTGATGATGAGAAGAACCGCAGGCTTGTTGTTGAAGCGCGCTGACGAAAGCCTGTTCCGCGTCGCAAGGATGACATGGGCAACATCGCCGACACGCACGATGTCTCCGTTCGGCTTGTTCTTGACGACGATGTCTTTGTAATCTTCGACATCGTTCATCTGTGGGTTTGACGCGAGGATGATGTTCTGCGAGCCGCCGTCGATGGAACCGATGGGCGAGAGATCGTTCGCGGCTTCAACAGCCGCGCGGACCTGCTCGAAACTGACGCCCATTGATGCGGTCAGTCCCGGATCGACTTGAATCCGGGTTGCCGGCTGATCGGCGCCGCTGACCATCACATCCGCCACGCCATCGACCTGTGAAATGCGTTGCGCGATGACGGTATCGGCGGTGTCGTAGATATCGCTGGTCGTCATGGTGTCGGACGTCAGCGTCAGGATGAGAATCGGCGCCCCCGACGGATTATATTTTCTGAAGGTCGGGACTTGCGGCAGGTCTCCCGGCAGGTCCGCCGTCGCCGCATTGAGCGCAGCCTGGACGTCGCGTCCCGCGCCATCCGCGCTGCGCGAAAGATCGAATTGCATTGTAATGGATGTCGAACCGAGCGAACTCGATGAAGTCATCTCGGTGACGCCGGCGATTTCCCCAAGCCGGCGTTCGAGCGGCGCCGCGACGCTCGCTGCCATCGTCGCCGGATCGGCGCCCGGCCGCGTGACGTTCACGCGGATAGTCGGGAATTCCATCGACGGCATGCTCGCGACGGGCAGGAAGACGTAGGCCATCGCGCCGGCCAGGAAGATGCCAATGGCGAGAAGCGCCGTCCCGATCGGCCGTTCAATGAAGATGCGCGATACGTTCATGGCGTTACTCGGCCGCTTCTTCGAAGTCGCGGCGCGGCGTTTCAAGTGCGTCGGAGTCTTCGGCTGTTGCCGCGTTTGTCTTTGATGCAGGCGGCCGGCCCGAGATGCGGGCGCGCAGGCGTTCCATCGTCAGATAGATGACCGGCGTCGTGTACAGCGTGAGGAGCTGGCTCAACAGCAGGCCGCCGACAATCGTGATGCCAAGCGGGTTCCTGAGTTCCGATCCCGTTCCGCTTTCAATCGCCAACGGCAGGGCACCGAGAAGCGCGGCAAGCGTCGTCATCATGATTGGACGGAAACGCAGGAGCGCCGCTTCCATGATCGAGTCTTCGGGTGAAAGCCCGCGCGTGCGTTCGGCATCGAGCGCGAAGTCGATCATCATGATCGCATTCTTCTTGACGATGCCCATCAGCAGGATGATGCCGATCAATGCCACGAACGACAGATCCTTGCCGGTCAATTCAAGCGCCAGCGCGGCGCCTATGCCCGCCGACGGCAGGGTCGTCAGAATCGTGAAGGGATGGATGAGACTCTCATACAACACGCCGAGAACGATATAGATCGTGACGATGGCGGCGAAGATCAGCCAGGGCTGGCCCTGTAGAGATTTCGAGAATTCCGCAGCATCGCCATAGAATGTGCCGTTGACGGTCGCCGGCAGATTGATCGTCGTCTTTGCGGTGTCGATCGCGTGCAACGCATCGCTGAGGGAGGCGTTCGGCGCGAGATTGAAGCTGATCGTCGTCGCCGGAAATTGATCCTGGTGGCTGATCGCGAGCGGCGCCGTTTCGTACTTGAGCGATGCGACCGAGGTCAGCAAAACCTGTGTTCCTGTCGTGCTGGACGGAACGTAAAGACGGTCGAGCCGAGAAGGATCGCTGCGATATTCCGGCGCCGCTTCGAGCACGACCCGATACTGGTTCGCCTGCTCATAGATGGTGGAAACCTGGCGCTGACCGAACGCATTGTTAAGCGCGTCGTTGACGGCCTGCATCGTGACGCCAAGGCGTCCGGCGGTCACGCGATCGACCGTTATCCGCGCAATAAGCCCGCCATCCACTTCTTCCGCGGTGACATCGCGCAGATACGGCGACTGTTTGAGAGCCTCGGTCATGCGCTTCGACCAATCCGAAACTTCGGCAGCATCCGTGCTGACCATCGTATATTGATAACGCGCGCGGCTGGACTGAGTCGAAATCTGCACGTCCTGCACGGTCTGGAAATGAACGATCGCGCCGGGAACTGACCCGACGTCGTCCTTCAACCGCCGTATGACCTCTGTGACATTCGACTTGCGTTCGTCTCGCGGCTTCAAAAGAATTTTCAAATTGCCGACGTTCTGCGTCGCATTGAGCTGTCCGATGCCGACGATCGAGGCGACGCCCGTAACGTCCGGGTCCCGCGCGACGATCTCGGCGACGTCACCTTGCAGTCGTGACATCGCCGAAAACGAAATGTGCGGGCTGCCCTCGATCACGGCGGTGATCGCGCCGGTGTCCTGATCGGGAAGGAAGCCTTTCGGCATGATGATATAGAGCCAGATCGTGATGCCGACCGTCAGCAATGCAACAAAGAGCGTCGCCGGCTGATGCCGCAGCACGATTTCCAGCGTCCGCCGATATCCCTCGATGACCCGGTCCATGAAACGGGCGAACAGCCGTCCGAGTTTGGTGCCGCCTTCATCGTGATTTTCGGCCTTGAGAAGCCG
This sequence comes from Hyphomicrobium sp., assembly GCA_035538995.1. Lineage (GTDB taxonomy): Bacteria > Pseudomonadota > Alphaproteobacteria > Rhizobiales > Hyphomicrobiaceae > Hyphomicrobium_B. Next base: position 3,436 of record DATLJG010000235.1, read on the forward strand.
CGCGCACATCATCGGCGTCAGCGTCAGTGAGACGATCGCCGAGACGACGACCGCGATCGTCAGCGTCAAAGCGAATTCGCGGAACATCCGCCCAACGAGGCCCGTCATGAAGAGGAGCGGTATGAAAACGGCAATCAGCGACAGCGTCAGAGAGATAACGGTGAACCCGATCTCACGCGCACCGTCGAGCGCCGCCTTCATCGGCTTTTCGCCCTTTTCGAGATGGCGCACGACGTTCTCGATCATGACGATCGCGTCATCGACGACGAACCCGGTTCCGATGGTCAACGCCATCAGCGACAGGTTGTCGACGCTGAAGCCGCAGAAGTACATGACGCCGAACGTGGCGACGAGCGAAACGGGGAGGGCGACGCCCGCGATGATCGTCGCGCGAATGGAACGCAAAAATAACAGCACGACCATGACGACAAGGCCGACGCTCAAAACGAGCGTGAACTGCACGTCATTGACGGAGGCCCGGATCGTTCCTGTGCGGTCACTGACGATCTGCAGATTGACGCCGGCCGGCATGCTGGCCTCGACGCGCGGCAGCTCGTTCTTGATGCGGGCGACCGTTTCGAGAACGTTGGCGCCGGGCTGTCTCTGAACGTCCACGACGACTGCCGGCTTGCCTTGGTACCATCCGCCGACGCGCGTATTCTCAAGTCCGTCAGTGACCTTGGCGACGTCCTTCAGGCGCACCGGCGCATCGTTGCGGTAGGCAACGACGACGTCTTCGTAGGCTTTCGCATTGTCGATCTGATCGTTCGCAGCGATGGTGAACGATTGCTTGTTGCCGTCGAGAGACCCCTTCGGTCCGGCTACATTGGCGGCGCTGATGGCGGAGCTGAGATCGGCCATGCTGAGGCCATAGCTGGCCAGCCGCCGCACATCGGCTTCGACGCGAACGGCCGGTTTGATGCCGCCCTCGATGGATACGTGCCCAACGCCCGAAACGGAGCTTAAGCGTTGCGCCAGTAGCGTGTCCGCCAAATCGGAAAGCGAACGCAGCGACAGCGTGTCGGATGTCAACGCCAGCGTCACGATCGGCGTGTCGGCAGGATTGACCTTCGAATAGGTCGGCGGATAGGGCAGGTTCTTCGGCAAAGTCGAACCGGCTGCATTGATCGCCGCCTGAATGTCCTGCGCCGCCGCGTCGATGTCGCGGTCGAGATTGAATTGCATCGTAATGCGGCTCAACCCGAACGAACTCGTCGATGACATCGACGCAAGCGACTGGATCTGACCAAACTGACGCTCGAGCGACGCCGTGACGAGGGTCGACATCGTCTCCGGGCTGGCGCCCGGAAGCTCCGTCGTGACTTCAACCGTTGGAAAATCGACCTGGGGCAGTGAGGAAATCGGCAAAGACAGATAGCCGAGAATGCCACCGAGGATCGTCGCCAGCGCCAATAGAGATGTTGCGATGGGTCGCTCGATGAAGGGTCGCGATACGCTCATGGCGATGCGCCGTTGTCCTTGCGGGGATGGCGTCGGCTGCCATTATGCGGTTCGCCGACTCGCGTGCTCGCGGCGGTCTGAGTGCGTTCGGTATTCGAGCCGGTAACGAGTGGCGCGGCCGCGGCGCTCGCCGATTCTGTCTGATGCTCGTCGGCGATGTGAGCCGCCTTGTCCGCACCCGAGCGATGATGCCGCTTTGTCGCGCCATCGGCTGCAGGGGGCTTTCCATTACTGTCGCTGACGGAAACGCTGGCGCCATCCTTGAGACGGCCAAAGCCCGTCGTCACCAATTTTTCGCCGGCGGTCACGCCTTCTGCGATGACGGCTTGCTTTTCGTCCTGCCGCGCAATTTTAACCGGTCGCATCTTCACCGTATTATCCGCGCCGACAACATAGACGTAGGCGCCGTCAGGGCCGCGCTGAATGGCTTCGGTCGGCGCTACGACGACATTCTTCAGGGTATCCACAAGGACGCGCACATTGACGAACTGCCCCGGCCAGAGTTGGCGCTTGTCGTTCGGGAAGTTGGCCTTGAGGCGAATGGTGCCGGTTTGCTGGTCAACCTGGTTGTCGACGACCTCAAGAAAGCCCGTGTCGAGTTCCGTCTGGCTGTCGGTAGAAAGGGCCTGCGCACTGAGCTTTCCCGCGTCGATCGACTTGGTGAGCGTCGGCAGATCCTGTTGCGGCAAGGTGAAGAGCACCGAAATCGGCTGAACCTGGGTAATGACGACGATGCCGCCTGCGTCTCCCGCATGCACGAGATTGCCTTGATCGACGAGCCGGATGCCGGTGCGGCCGTCGAAGGGCGCAACGATCGTCGTATAGCCGACGATTGCCTTGGCGTTCTCGATAGCGGCCGCGTCGGATTTGATCTGGGCTTGCTGCTGCGCGATCAGCGCCTTCTGCGTGTCGATCTGCTGTTGCGAGATGGCAAGCGTTCCGACCTTCTCGAACCGCTGCAGGTCGCGCTGCGTGTTGGCGAGAAGGGCTTCGTCCAGCGCCTTCTTCGCAACCGCCTGATCGAGCGCCGCTTGGTATGTGACCGGATCGATCTTGGCCAGCACATCGCCCTTCTTGACGTCCTGGCCTTCGACGAAGTTGACGCTCAGGAGCTGGCCGTCGACCTGGGCGCGCACCGTCGCCGTGTTGAGCGCCTTCACCGAGCCGACACCCTCGAAGTAGATCGGGACGTCCGACGTTTGCGCCGGTTTGGCAATGACCGCGACCGGACCTCCGAACCCGCCCCGGCGCCCGTGCCGCTGGTGGCCCGCGCCGCTTTCGGCATCCTGAGTCATGACATAATAAACGCCGCCGCCCAGGGCGCCGATCACGAGGAGCGTAACTATCGGTCGTAGTAATCTCATTAGTGCTCGTATCCAGGTTGATCGGCGCATCCCGACGAGACGGAATCCGCGAAGTGCCGGGGACGTGGCGCGGCAGACAGCATTCCCCGGCCCCGGATCAGGAAACGTGAGCCGGAGCCAAATCCGTTGCGCGCGCCCCACAATAGGAATCTGCCGCTGCAGCCGGATCGGCCGGGGATTGTCGCCAACCTCGAAAAGCAGACACCTCTACTGGATCTATAGCTCCAATGAGTTTGCTAAACGGCAAATAGAAGGCGATTGATCCTGCAACTCATGGCGCAGCGAGGCATCGAGCCAGGCGCAGCGATTGCGATTGCCTTCTGAGATTTTGCAGCTCCGCCAATCGCCTAAGCCCGGGTGTAGCACAAATGCCGCAGTGCAAAATCGCTCATGGGCTCACCTCGATTCCAAATCGTTAAGCCGGATCGGATAAAAGGTTGGTACACAGACGATTGTTATGGCCCGATGCTGCGCGTATTGCCTTCCCCAAATTGCCTGAGCTTGACCCGCGTCCACCGCGACCAGCTTGCGAGCCTTGCCCGCGCGACTCCGCCAGCGATGGCCGGATACGCGATTAACGTCGCAATCGCGGTCTTTGCGTTCCGTGGCGAAATTCCGTCCCTTGAACTTGCGGCATGGGCGATGTTTGCCCTGGCCGTGTGCACCACGGTCGGCTTCCGCGCCGTCCGCCGCCGGCATATGGAGCCGGCCCATCCTCCCGGCCGGACTCCGTTGAAGGATGCGCGATCTGCCTGGCTGTTCGGCTTTCTGCTCGGGCTGCCCTGGGCAATTCTCACGACCCGCTGGGCCGGGGACATTCACAACAGCAGCGAAATGGTGCTGATAGCTTTGGCGGTCGGCATGGCCGCAAGCGGAGCCATTCTCACCGCACCTGTTCCGGCTGTCGCGGCGACCTACGCGACGACGATACTCTTGCCGATCGCGTTCAAATGTATGTTCGTTCTCGGCAACGACTATCTCGGCCTCGGCGCCCTTGCCCTCAGTTTTCTCGTCTTCCTGTATGGTCTGATCGCGACGGCGGGACGCCTGTTCCTCGAACGGATCGCGGCGGTGACGCAACTGCAAGAAACGATCGCGGCGCTGAGCGAAGCGCATGAAGAAACCGAACGTGTCGCCATGACCGACGGATTGACGGGCATCGCCAACCGCCGCGCATTCATTGCCAAGCTGAATTCGTTGAACAACCGAACGCCGGTCGCGCGCGGCTACAGCATTTTTTATATCGATCTCGACCGCTTTAAAGGCGTGAATGATGCTCTCGGGCACGCAGTCGGGGACGCATTGCTGAAAACGGTCGCGGCCCGCATCGGCAACGCGGTGCGGCAGGGCGATCTCGTCGCCCGTCTAGGCGGAGACGAATTCGCGGTCATCGCTAACGATATTTGCGAGCGCGGGCCTGCGAGTGCTCTGGCTGAACGCCTCGTTATGTCACTCGCCGAGCCCTATCACGTCGAAGAACAGAAGCTGCAGATCGGCGCATCCATTGGTGTCGCCTTGGCCTCCGAGTGCACAATCGGTGGCGAAATGCTTTTGAAACAATCCGATCTTGCCATGTACGCCGCGAAGGGAGCAGGGCGCGGAACGTATTGCATCTTCGAAATTGACATGCAGCGATCGGCCGAAGAGCGGCGCATTCTCGAGCTTGGCCTGCGCGCGGCGCTGATGAATGATGGCTTCGAACTCTACTATCAGCCGATCCGCCGGCTCGACACGCACGAAATTTCGGGGTTCGAATGTCAGCTTCGATGGCGGCATCCGTTGCGAGGCCTGTTGCCGCCTTCTCAATTCCTCACCGTAGCGACGGACGTCGGAATTGCGGAAGACATCGGCAATTGGGCGATTACCGAAGCCTGCCGCCAGGCCTCTCAATGGCCGTCCGATATCACTGTCGGCATCAATCTGCCGTCGTTGCAGATTGGCTCGGAAAATATCGCCGCCAGCGTGAAAAAAGCGCTGAACTCAACCGGCCTTCCGCCGCATCGCCTTGAACTTGAAATCGAGGTGACGGAATCGAGCCTGATGCAGATTGATCCGGAAACCATCAATTCGTTGCGCCAACTCAACGAAATGGGCGTCTCCATCGCGCTCGATGATTTCGGAACCGGATACTCGTCGCTGAGCTATCTTATCAAGTTTCCGTTCAATCGGATCAAGATCGATCGCTTGTTCATCAGCCAGCTCGGCCGGTCGGCGCAAAGCGATCTGATCGTCTGTTCTATTGCCCGCCTGGCGCAGAGCATGAACTGCAGCGTTGTCGCCGAAGGCATAGAAACGGCGGAACAGCACGACCGATTACGCACGCTTGAGATATCGCACGGACAGGGGACGCGGATCGGACCTCCACTCTCGGCGGCCGAGGCGATTGCGGGTTTCGCCGACGCCGATCTGAATTTGGCACACAACGTGTAAGGCACCAGCGCTTGGCTATCAGCCGGCGTCTTTCGGCACGAACTTCAATGCGACGCCATTCATGCAATAGCGCAACCCGGTCGGCTGCGGCCCGTCGTTGAAGACGTGACCGAGATGGCCGCCGCAGCGATGGCAATGAACTTCTGTACGCATCATACCATAGCCGGCGTCGGTGGACGTCGCGACGGCGTTGTCCAAAGGTTTCCAGAAGCTCGGCCAACCCGTTCCGCTGTGGAATTTCGTCTCCGAGGAAAAGAGTTCCAGTGAACATCCCTGGCAGAGGTAGGTGCCGGCTGCCTCATTGGCATCGAGAGGCGAAGACCGCGGGCGTTCGGTCCCGTGCTTGCGGAGCACATCGAACTGTTGCGGTGTCAGGATCCGCTTCCACTCTGCCTCGGTTTTCGTAACTTCGAACGTTTCCGCCGCTTCCGAGGGTCTGTCGGAGCGCGACAGGCCAACGAAGCCTCCGGCCAAAGCTAGACCGAGCTTGGAAAGATCACGTCGGGAATACATGGCTCTTCACCTTGGTTGTCGTTTCCTCGCCGGCGGCATTCGCCGCCATTTGTTGCCAGTGTACGTGTCTTGCGCACGCTTCGTTTCACTTTCTGAACTCGCCTTTAATTACATTTCGGCAATGCCGATGCGGCGATCGACGGCGATCTCGGCCGGGCTCAAGCGGCAGCGATAGCAGAGCATCTCGACACCTGCGGAGGCTGCGGCCCGGTATGCTGCGGCGTAGTTGGGATCGATATCTCGCGCAAGATCAAATGTCTCGGCGTCCTCCCTCTGGACCAGAAAGACCATGACCGCCCGGTGTCCTTCGGCGACCATCGCTGAAAGCTCGCGCAGGTGTTTGGCGCCGCGCTCTGTTTTGCTGTCGGGAAATTCCGCAAGGCCGCCCTTGCGCATCAAATGCACGTTCTTGATCTCGACGTAGCAGGGACGTGGATCGGCGCCGTCCGATAGCAGCAGATCGATGCGGCTGTTTTCTCCGTACTTAACTTCGCGGCGCAGCGAAGCATACCCTGCAAGCTCTGGTATGACGCCAGCCGCGATGGCTTCGGCGACCAGCGCATTCGGACGTCCGGTGTTGATGCCGACAAGTTGTGGCCCCGCGCCGAGGTCGTGCCCGATCATTTCCCAGGTATGGCGGTATTTCCGCGTCGGGCTATCGCTTTCGGAAAGCCAGACCGCCGAGCCGGGCGTCGTCAACCCGAGCATCGAACCGGTATTTGGACATGATGCCGTGACCGTCACCCCGCCGGAGATCAGGACGTCGGCGAGAAAACGCTTGTAGCGTTGAATGAGTTTGCCGGGAACGAGTGGGCTCGCAAATTTCATGCTCCGCATATCGGCCGAACCGCGCCGAAGGGCAAGTATTTCGAGCCGCGCCAGCCGGTGCTATGACCGTCAGGGTTGATGCGAGCGGGAACAGAGCCTTGATTGACGAGCGGATCGTAACGGCGGCGCTTCTGGTGATTGGCGACGAGATCCTGTCCGGCCGCACCAAGGATCGCAACATCGGAGCCATCGCCGAGCACTTGACCGGCATCGGCATCCGCCTGAAGGAAGTGCGGGTCGTACCCGATGACGAGGCCGAGATCTGCGCCGCCGTCAATGCGCTTCGCAGTCGTTACGATTATCTCTTCACGACCGGCGGCATCGGTCCGACGCACGATGATATTACAGCCGACAGTGTCGCCAAGGCGCTCGGACTGCCAATCGATGTCGATCCGCGCGCCGAAAAGGTTCTCAGCGAACATTATGCGCGCCGCGACCTCGTATTGACGCCTGCGCGATTGCGGATGGCTCGGATACCGGCCGGAGCGGAATTGATTCCCAATCCCATTTCCGGAGCACCCGGCTTTCGCGTCGGCAATGTGATCGTCATGGCCGGCATCCCCGAGATCATGCAGGCGATGCTGACGGCCGTGACACCCGATTTGCG
>DATLJG010000236.1:0-2839 GCA_035538995.1 Hyphomicrobium sp.
ACCTCGTCGACGGTCTCCACGATGGCGCTATAGACGAATTTGAGTTCGTCATACGTCGTACAGTAGGGAGGCATAACGTAGACGGTCGAGCCGAGGGGACGAAGAAGCACGCCGCGTTCCAATAGCTGCGCCCGGAGTGTCAGGGCGACATCGGCTAAGTAGCCCGGTTGAACATTCGAAAGCTCAAATGCGCTGATCGTGCCGAGTTGGCGCACATTCGCGAAGCGCGCGTCGAGCGCCTTGAGGCACAATGCCTGATTTTGACTAAGCGCAAGAATACGCTCGACGACAGGCTCCGTGCGCCAGACATTGAGATTCGCCACGGCCGCAGCACAAGCAATGGCATTGGCCGTATAGGAACTCGAATGAAAGAAGGTGCGCGCCCGGTCCTTCGAAAGATGGGCGTCGTAAATAGGGGCGCTGCAGAGCGTCACGGCCAGCGGTATCGAGCCGCCCGTCAATCCCTTCGCCGCGCACAGAATGTCAGGCGAAATACCGGCTTGTTCGCACGCAAAGATCGTTCCCGTCCGCCCAAATCCGGTCATCACCTCGTCAGCGATAAAGAGAACGTCGTGCGCCTTGCAGATTCGATGCATCTCCTTGAGCGTGTCAGGTTCGTACATCAGCATGCCGCCCGCCCCGAGGATCAGCGGTTCGCAGATGAGCGCCGCGACGTCTCCTTTTCGACAGGCAATCTCGAGAGCATCGAAGGTCGGCTGCGCGTGGTGTGGCTTGGGGTATGGAATGCGCCCAACGTCAAACAGCAGCGGCTCGTAGGCGGCGTTGAAGACTCCGCGCGCACCGGCTGACATCGTGCCGATGGTGTCTCCGTGATAGGCGTGTTCCAGCGCCAGAATGCGGGTGCGTGGCTGACTGATGTTGCGCCAGTAACCGAGGGCCATCTTCAGCGCGACCTCGACCGACGTTGATCCGCTGTCGGAAAAGAACACATGCGCGAGACCGGGCGGCACAATCTTCAACAACTCGCGCGCAACCGTTTCCGCAGGCTCGTGCGTGAAGCCGGCAAAAATGACCTGATCGAGCTTGGCTGCTTGCTCGGCGATGGCACGGATGATCTTGGGATGGCGGTGACCGTGCGTGATCACCCACCAAGAGGAAATGCCGTCGAAGATGCGGCGGCCATCGGTCGCTTCGAGCCAAGCGCCTTCCGCGCGCGCGATCGGAAGCATCGCGGGTTCCAGACCATGCTGTGTAAAGGGGTGCCACACCGGCGAACGGCTCATGGACCTGATGCTCCGATGCCGAGAAGTTGAGGAAGCGAGAAGTTGGCAGCGAAGGCCTGCTTCAAAGTATTGCAATTCAGTTCGGCAAGAACGGGAAGGCGGCCTAACCGCCTGACGCGGCCGAAGTCGCAAATCGTGCGCTCGCTATCGGCGTTTTCATCGCCGATGAAGGCGATGCCGAGAATCGGAATGGCGCGGCGCTTCAAGGCTTCGATCGACAGCAAGGAATGATTGATCGTGCCGAGTCGCGTTGCGGCGCAGAGGATGACCGGCAGCTTCCACTCGGCGAGAAGATCGATCTGCAGCAATTGCCGCGTTAAGGGTACGTCCAAGCCGCCTGCCGTTTCGACAACGAGCGGTGTTGGATGATCCTGCGGCCGCAGAAGGCCGGCGTCGATTTCAATGCAGTCGCGTTCTGCAGCGAAATGCGGCGATGCCGGAGTGTTCAGCCTATAGACTTCGGGGAGAATGCGCGGTTGTGCCAGTCCGCTGAGGCGGGCGACCGTTTGGGAGTCCGTATCACCGGCGAGCCCCGCCTGTACCGGTTTCCAGTAATACCCGTCGAGCGCCTGCGTCAGTGCCGCCGAGAAGACGGTTTTTCCGATGTCGGTATCTGTCCCGGCAATGACGATGCGCGTGCTCATGCGGCAGCCTCGGCTTCCGCTGCGGCGAGGTCCGCGATCAGGCGCGAAAGAACAGCTTCATCCGTATTCAGCGTGAGCGTCAGACGCAGCCGCGCCGTGCCTTCCGGAACGGTCGGTGGCCGGATGGCGCGAACATCGTAGCCGCGCGCTTTCATCGCCGACGCGAGCGACACCGCCGCCGCATCGGAGCCGATGATGATCGGCTGAATTTGTGATCCAGATGGAACGTGTCGCGTCTCGGATTTTAATTTCCCGCCGGCAAAGGCGATACGCTGATGCAACTTTTCGCGCCGTTCGGGCTGAGTCCGGCATATCTCCAGCGCCGCACGAACCGCTGCCGCAACGAGTGGCGACGGCGCGGTTGCATAAATGAAAGCGCGTGCGCGGTTGACGAGAAAATCGCGAATGCTCTTCGGAGCCAAAACCAGCGCACCCATGACGCCGAGAGCCTTGCCGCAGGTGTGCAGCGTGACGATGTTGGGCCGGCCTTCGAGATGCGCGGCAAGCCCGCGTCCGTCGGCTCCGAAGACGCCCGTCGCGTGCGCTTCATCGACGATCAGAATCGCGTCATGGCGCTCCGCCAGAGCGGCGAGATCCTCGATCGGCGCACGGTCGCCGTCCATGCTGTAAAGGCTCTCGACGACGATCCACGGTTGCCCGACGCCGCCTTTCGCCCGCCATGCCGCAATCCGGTCGTCGATACTCTGCGGATCGTTGTGCCGGGCGGCTACCGCTTCAGCCTTCGACAGGCGCATGCCGTCGTGGGCGCTGGCGTGAATCAATTCGTCGTAGACGATCAGATCGCCGCGTAACGGCAGCGTCGCCAGCAGGGCCGTATTGGCGATAAACCCGCCGCCAAAGAAAAGCGCCGTCTCGGCACCGAAAAATCGCGCGGCATCCGCTTCCAGGGCTTCGTGCTCGGGGTGATTGCCGCGCAGCAGGCGCGAACCA
>DATLJG010000237.1:0-4253 GCA_035538995.1 Hyphomicrobium sp.
TCGCAAAAGCTCAAGACCGCGTACGGCATAGAACTTCCGGATTGGCAGTCCGCCCTCACCCGCTGCCTCGACCAATGCGTCGGGCAAAGCAACGGCAATCCCACACGCGAAGATCGCGGCGGAGCAACTCAATGAGCGGTATCAAAGGCATCATCCTCGCGGGCGGAAGCGGCACGCGCCTATATCCCCTGACCCTCGCGATCTCGAAGCAATTGCTGCCGGTCTACGACAAGCCGATGATCTATTATCCGCTCTCGACGCTGATGCTGGCGGGCATTCGCGACATCCTGATCATCACCACGCCGCATGACCAGCACCTGTTTCAATCCCTGCTCGGCGACGGAGCCCAATTTGGAATCCGGCTCTCCTACGCAGTGCAGCCGACGCCGGCTGGACTCGCCCAAGCATTCATCATTGGCCGTGAGTTCATCGGCAACGATCGCTGTGCTTTGGTTCTCGGCGACAACATCTTCTACGGACACGGACTTGGCGGAATGGTTCGGGCTGCCGCCGCACGGCCGGAGGGCGCCACGATCTTCGCATATCAAGTCGCCGATCCCGGACGATATGGTGTCGTGACGTTCGATGAAGCCGGGTTTGCAAAATCGATCGAAGAAAAGCCCAAGGAGCCGAAATCGAACTGGGCCGTCACCGGGCTCTATTTCTACGACCATCGCGTGGTTGACATGGCCGCCGGCGTTCGCCCGTCAGCGCGGGGCGAACTCGAAATTACCGCACTGAACGAGATGTACCTCGGGCTCAATAATCTTCATGTCGAGAAAATGGGTCGCGGCTTCGCCTGGCTCGATACCGGAACGTTCGATAGCCTGCAGGATGCCAGCGAATACATTGCCACGATGGAGCATCGGCAAGGCCTCAAGGTTTCCTGTCCCGAGGAAATCGCGCTGCGCATGGGATTCGTCACGCCAGAGGCAATGCGCGAGTGGGTCGCGCGCCTGGGGAAAAACAGCTATGGCTCCTACGTCGAAGCGGTCATGAACAACCTGGACGATTCCGACCAGTCAGTGTCCTGATTCAACGCAGAGATTGGCTGAATCATCCACAAAAAAGCCCGGCCGCCGTGGTGAGAACCGCAAGTTGTAGGACGTCCCGCATATTGACATTTGCCCGTGGCTGACCGCACCTGAACCCAGGGAAGCTCGCGCGGAAAGCCTGCAAAGTTTCGGGGCTCGAAATCCGCTGCGACACAATTTTTGAGCGGCACGGAGGAAGTGACGGGCCGGGACGGGGAACGCCACAAAATTTGCTCATCGCGACTGTAAGGATCCGTCATCCACGGTGCCGTGACGGACGAATCCGAGCCATCGAGCACAGTCACATCGTGATCGTCATTTACACGAGACATGCATGCCAACAACGAAAGACTTACTGAAACGTCTTGCACGCGATTACGGTCGCGAATACGCGCCGCAATATGTCGTGGCGATCATTGCAATGATGGTCGTTGCGGGCACGACGTCGCTCAGCGCCTACATCATGAAGCACGTCATCGATACGATCTTCGTGAATCAAAACCGGGCGGCGCTCACCGGAATTACGCTCGGCATCATGGCAATTTTCACGGTCAAGGGAATTGCCGCCTACATCTCCGAAGTTCTGGTCGGCTCGATCGGCAATCGGATTGTCGCGCACACCCAGCGGCGGATGTTCGATCATCTGCTGAAAGTAGACGTCGGCTTCTTTCATAGATTTTCATCGAGCGACCTCGTCACCCGGATTTCGAACAACGCGACATCGACGCGCGATGTTTTGAACATGATCTCGATGAGCTTCGGCCGCGATCTGTTCACCATCGTCGGTCTCGTGGCGACGATGATCTACCTTGATCCGATCATGACCGCGATCGCCTTCATTGGCGGTCCCATCATTGCCTTCACGTCGCGAAAGCTGCGTGAGCGCGTTCAGAAGGCCGCGAAAAGCGAGGTGAACTCCGTTTCCGGCGTGATCAGGGCGACGCGCGAATTGAGCCAGGGCGTCCAGGTCGTCAAAGCCTTCCAACTCGAAGACAGGATGCGCGGCCGGGCGTTGGAAGCGATCAACGCCGTCGAGCGATTGACCAACCGCATGCTGCGCATCAAGGCGACGGTGAACCCTCTCATGGAAACGGCGGGCGGCCTCGCCGTCGCCAGCGTCGTTGCCTACGCTGGCTGGCGCAATCTCTACTACGGCGACACGCCGGGCCAGTTTTTCGCGTTCATCACGGCGCTGTTGCTTTGCGCCGATCCTGCGCGGCGCCTGTCGCGTGTTCACCTCCAGCTCGCTCAAGCCGTGATCGGCGTCCGCATGATGTACGAGCTATTGGACACTCCTGCCTGGGAGGACGAACCTCCGGGCAAACCTGATCTCAAAATCACCCAAGGCGCGATCGAGTTTCACAACGTCTCGTTCTCATACGTCCCAACGAAGCCGGTCATCAACGGGCTCAACCTGGTTGCACCGGCGGGTAAGACGACAGCCCTCGTCGGCTTGTCGGGCGGCGGCAAGTCAACGATATTCGCCCTCCTGCAGCGATTCCGCGTTCCGCAGGCCGGCGCCATCACAATCGATGGCCAAAAGATCGAAGACACGACGCTCCTGTCCGTCCGGCGCAACATTGCGACGGTGGGTCAAGACGCATTCCTGTTCGAGGGCAACATCCTCGACAATATCCGCACAGGCCTTGAGTCCGCGACGGACGAAATGTGCATCGAAGCTGCCAAATCCGCCAACGCTGACGACTTTATTTCCAAACTCCCGCATGGCTACAAGACGCAGGTCGGGGAATTGGGCGCTCAGGTGTCGGGCGGGCAGCGTCAGCGTATCGCCCTAGCGCGCGCATTCCTGAAGAACGCGCCGATTATTCTGCTCGACGAGCCGACGTCGGCGCTCGACAGCCGCACCGAGGAAATCATCCAGCGCGAATTGAGGCAGCTGACGAAAGACAAGACGACAATCGTCATCGCCCACCGTCTCTCGACCATTCTGCACGCCGATCTGATCCACGTCATCGAGGGCGGACAAGTCATCGAAAGCGGTACGCACGATGATTTGCTGGAACTCGGTGGTGCGTATAGCCAGCTCTTCAAACTTCAATTTTCGAAGTACGCCAACTCGAACCAAGAGCTTGCTCAGGCCGTCTAGCAGACGCCGGACGCAATCACGGTGCGGCCGCTTCTCTGAAAGAAAAGCGCCGCCAGCGCCAGGAGCGCGCCGAAGCCGCACACCGCGTTCCAGCCACTGTGTTCCCAGGCAAACATCGCGCCGATCGACCCGATCGCGCCGCCGATGAACATCGCCGTCATGAACACGGTATTGAGCCGGTTCCGCGCCTCCGGGCGAAGCGCATAGATCAGATGCTGATTTGAGATGATCGCACTCTGAGCCGCGAGATCCAAGGCGATCACCCCGACGATCAGCCCTATCAGCGACCCCCAAAAGCCGAAAACGAACCAGGAAGCCAGCATCAACGCCGCGCTAAGCGACAGCACGAGTTCGCTGCCACGCCTGTCGGCGAGCCGGCCCGCAAACGGCGCAGCTAGAACCCCGGCGATGCCCGCAATCCCAAATAATCCGGCAGCGCCCGCGCCCAAGTGGAAAGGCGGCTCTTCAAGATGATACGCGAGAATGGTCCAGAACGCCGAAAACGATGCGAACATGGCCGCCTGCATCAAGCTGGCGCGGCGCAGAACGGGCTCCGCATTCCAAAGATGCAGGAGAGATTTGATTGCGGCCCCGTACGCCATCTCCGAGTGTGGATGATCACGCGGCAGCGTCGCCGCCATGGCAACCGCCGCGCCTAGAGCCATCGGCAAGCCAAGCGCGAACATCTCCCGCCAGCCCGCATAGGTGGCGACAAAGCCGGCGAGCACTCTACTCAGAAGGATGCCCCCTAGTAGGCCCGCCATGACGGTGCCGATCGTTGCACCGCGATTTTCCGGCGTTGCGAGGGCCGCGGCGAACGGAACGATCTGCTGCGCGGCGGTCGAAAATACGCCGACGAACAGCGATGCGATGACAAGCGCCAAAGCCGTCGGCGCGAGAGACGCGGCAAGCGACGCCGCGCCAAGCAGCAGAAGCTGTCCGACGATCAATTTGCGGCGATCCATCAAATCGCCGAGCGGCACCAATGCGAACAGCCCGACGGCATAACCAACCTGAGTCGCCGTCGGAACAAACCCGACCCAGATTGAATCCGGAAACTCGCGCTTCATGATCCCGAGCATCGGCTGATTGTAATAATTGTTCGCAACGGC
>DATLJG010000238.1:0-3407 GCA_035538995.1 Hyphomicrobium sp.
CTCGATCTGACGCGCCTCGGGTCGCTGACGTTCGAAGCGCCGGACGAGACGCGCTTTCCGGCCTTGCGGGTGGCGCGAGCGGCGCTACGGCGCGGCGACACCGGCCCGGCCGTTCTCAATGCGGCGAACGAAGTGGCGGTCAAGGCGTTCCTGGACCGGCGGCTCAAGTTCCTGGAGATCGCGGCGCTGGTCGAGGAAACGCTCGATGCTGCGGAACGGCAGGGTGTCATCAGCCCGGCGAATTGCCTCGATGACATCCTTGCCGTCGATGGACATGCACGGCGACTGGCCGAAGATGGGTTAAGCCGCTATTAAGAGCGCAAACGTGTACCGCCCGAGTCCTGCGATTCGTTTCGCGGACGGGCGATAAGGGATTACAAATCAATGGATTCTTTGGCGGCGCTTGCCACCGGCATCTGGCAGTACGGGGTCATGTTCCTGCTCGTGCTGACGCTGGTGGTCTTCATCCACGAGCTCGGCCACTTTCTGGTGGCGCGCTGGTGCGGCGTCACGGTCAGGGCCTTTTCGATCGGTTTCGGGCCGGAAATCTACGGTTTCTACGACAAGCACGGGACGCGCTGGCGGTTCGCGTGGATTCCGCTCGGGGGCTACGTCAAGTTCATCGATGACGACAATGCTTCGTCCCAGGGCTCATCGACGGCGGCGAAGGGACTGACGCCGGCCGAACGGGCCGGGGCGTTCCATTCCAAGTCCGTGGGGGCGCGTGCCGCCGTGGTCGCCGCCGGGCCTATCGCCAATTTCATTCTGGCGACAGTCCTTTATGCGGCTCTCAACGCGACAGTCGGCATTCGTGTGCTGCCGGCGTTCGTCGATGCGGTGGTTCCGAACTCGCCGGCGGCAACGGCCGGATTCAAGCCCGGCGACCAGATCACGGCCATCGGTAATACTCGAATCGATAAATTCGAGGATTTGCAGCGAATTGTCGGGTCGAGCGGGGGCGAGCCGCTGAAATTCACCGTCGAGCGTGATGGCCAGAAGCTGACGCTCAACGCGACGCCAAACGTCGATGAGCAGCGCGATGCGTTCGGCCGTACCTACCGTCGCGGCCTGATCGGCATCCAGCGGTCGGTTTCACCCGACAAGGTGCGGACGGTGGACGTGAGCCTGCCGCGTGCGATTATGCTCGGGGCGAGCGAAACCTACGGCAACATCACCCAGACGCTATCAGGGTTGTGGGACATCGTGACCCGCAAGCAGTCGGCCGAGCAGATGGGCGGCCCGATCATGATGGCCGAGGTCACGGCGAAGGTCGCTGAACTTGGCTGGGAGCCGATGCTGCGGTGGATCGCCTTCATCTCGGCGAACATCGGATTTCTGAACCTGCTGCCGATCCCGGTGCTCGATGGCGGGCATCTTCTGTTCTACGCCTACGAGGCGGTGCGCCGCAAACCGGCCAGCGAACGTATGCAGCAGATGGGCTTCCAAGTCGGGCTTGCGGTGCTGATGATGTTGGTCGTTTTCGTGAATTTCAACGACATTATGAACGTTTGGCGCCGCCTGACCGGGACCGGCTAAGCCCATGCGGAATCATGCGGGAGTGACGTAAACTTGCCACTTTGCGGGGCGTTTCTGAATCGTTAAAAGCGGTATGGTGCGCAGCAGGTTAAATTCCGAATCGGGGGGCCGAGGCGGGGTTTGCAAAACCGGCTGCGGACAATGTGAGTTCAACGATACGAAACGATCACTACAAAAACAAAGACGTAGAACTTAGACGCATGAGTGTGACGCTGCCGCCGACAGCGCGCATGTGAATTTGGGGGTCGGCGGCACACGGGGGCTTATCCGCGTATGCAGAGAATTCAGGTCATCATGGCGGGCTTGCGCGTCCTAATTGCGCTTGCATTGATCTCGCCGGTGATCGCGATGGGAGACGCCACCTGGGGGTCAGGTGCGGCGTATGCTCAGGGCGTCATCAGTAATATCCAAGTGATCGGCAACCGGCGCGTCGAGCCGGAAACCGTGCGCTCCTACCTGCAATTCAACGTAGGTGATCGTGCGAGCGCCGCGAAAGTCGATGGCTCGATCAAGGCATTGTTCGCGACAGGCCTGTTCGCCGACGTTTCCATCGAGCCGAAGGGCTCGACCATCGTGGTGACGGTGAAGGAAAATCCGATCATCAATCAGGTCGCCTTCGAGGGGAACAGCGAAGTCGATACCGCGACGCTCTCGGGCGAAGTCAAACTCAAGGCCCGTTCCGTCTTCACGCGCGCCAAGGCGCAAGCCGATGTGCAGCGCATTCTCGACGTCTATCGCCGCCAGGGCCGCTTTGCCGCCAGCGTCGAACCCAAGATCATTCCGCTCGAAGAAGATCGCGTGAACCTGGTGTTCGAAATCACCGAGGGTGATTCGACGAAGGTCAAAGGCATCAACTTCGTCGGCAACCACGCCTTTACCGACAGCCAGCTGCGCGACGTCATTTCGACGACGCAGTCCGGCTGGTTCGACTTCCTCAAGGGCACGTCGATTTACGACCCGGACCGCATGAACCTCGATCGCGAGCTTCTGCGGCAGTACTATTTGAAGAACGGCTACGCCGACGTTTCGGTGACGGCCGCCAACGCGGAAATCGATCCGAACGGATCGGGCTTCCTGCTGACGTTCGCAGTCGACGAAGGTCCGCTTTACAACTTCGGCGCAATCACGATCGAAAGCACGCTTCCGGGCGTCAATCCGGATGCCTATCGCGGCGATCTGCTGACCAACGCGGGCGAGACCTACGATGCGTCCGAGATCGACAAGACGACCGAGAAGCTGACGCTTGCCGTTGCCGACGCCGGTTATGCCTTCGCGCGCGTTCGCCCGCGTCCGGTTCCGGATATGGCGAACCATACGATCAGCATCAGCTACGTCATCGACGAAGGTCCGAAGATCTACATCGAGCGCATCAACGTCATCGGCAATACGCGCACGAAGGACTACGTGATCCGGCGCGAGTTCCGCCTGGCGGAAGGCGATGCCTACAACCAGCTGATGGTCGATCGCGCCAAGAAGCGCCTGCAGGGGCTCGGTATCTTCAAGAACGTCGATATCAAGCGGCATCCGGGCTCGGCGCCTGATCGCGTCGTTCTCGACGTTGTCGTTGAAGAGCAATCGACAGGCGAGCTGTCGTTCGGCGCCGGTTATTCGACGAGTGAAGGCGTGATCGGCGACGTGTCGATCACCGAGCGCAACCTGTTCGGCCAGGGACAGTACCTGCGCTTGGCTCTTGCCGGTTCGTTCGAGCGCATGCAGGTGGACCTGTCGTTCACCGAGCCGCGCTTCCTCGACCGCAACCTGTCGGCCGGTTTCGACCTCTTCTATAAAGAGCTCTATTATCAGGACGTCGCGGGCTTCAACCAGTCGAAGGCCGGCGGCTCGCTGCGCCTCGGGTTCCCGATTGCCGAGAA
>DATLJG010000239.1:0-5056 GCA_035538995.1 Hyphomicrobium sp.
CGAACTCAAGAACACCATCAACACGATGGTCGATCAGTTGAACGGCTTCGCTTCGGAAGTGACGCGCGTCGCCCGCGAAGTCGGCACCGAGGGCAAGCTCGGCGGACAGGCGACCGTTCCCGGCGCGGGCGGCACGTGGAAAGATTTGACCGATACGGTCAACGTCATGGCGGCCAACTTGACCGAGCAGGTGCGTGGCATCGTCAAGGTCGTGACCGCCGTCGCAGAAGGCGATCTGAAGCCGAAGCTGACGGTCAAATCGAAGGGCGAGGTCGCCGCACTCGCCGAAACGATCAACGCCATGACGGATACGCTCGCGATTTTCGCCGATCAGGTGACGACGGTGGCGCGAGAGGTTGGTGTCGAAGGCCGTCTCGGCGGTCAGGCAAACGTGCCGGGCGCATCCGGCACCTGGAAGCATCTGACGGGTAACGTCAACCTGCTCGCCGAAAACCTCACGAGCCAGGTCCGCGCCATCGCCGAAGTTGCAACGGCCGTGACCAAAGGTGACCTGACGCGATCGATTCAGGTCGATGCGTCTGGCGAAGTCGCCGAACTCAAAGACTACATCAACACGATGATCGACAACCTCCGCCTCACGACGGAGCGCAACACCGAGCAGGATTGGCTGAAGACCAACCTCGCCCGCTTCACCAATATGCTGCAAGGACAGCGCGATCTATCCACCGTCGGCAGAACGCTGTTGACGGAGCTGGTGCCGCTCGTCAACGCGCATCAGGGCGTCATCTACCAATTTGATGCAAGATCGGAAAACCAGCTGAAGCTGCTGGCGCGCTATGCCGACAACACCGCATCGCAATCACCGGAACGGCTCGAGTTCGGAGCAGGCTTGATCGGCCAGTGCGCCGTCGACAAACAGCGCCGCCTTATCAAAGACATTCCACAGTCTTCGGCCCCGATCGATGCTGTCGTCTTCAAGGCATTGCCGCGCAGCGTCATCGTGCTGCCGATCACCTTCGAAGACCAGATCAAGGCGGTGATCTCGCTCAGCTCGCTGCACGACTTCGAACCGGCTCATTTGACGTTCCTGGAACAATTGACTGTCAGCATCGGCATCGTTCTGAACAGTATCGAAGCCACGATGCAGACCGAAGAGCTTCTGACGCAATCTCAAGAATTGGCGGCCGAGCTTCAGGATCAGCAGAAGGCGCTTCAAAAAACCAACGAAGAAATGGCGCAGAAAGCCCAGCAGCTGGCCGAGCGCAACGTCGAGGTCGAGCGAAAGAACGAAGAGATCGACCAGGCCCGCCGCGCCGTCGAAGAAAAAGCGGCCGAGCTCGCCCTCACCTCGCGCTACAAATCCGAATTCCTCGCGAACATGTCTCACGAGCTGCGGACGCCGCTGAACAGCATCCTCATTCTCGGTCAGCAGCTGACCGACAACCCCGACGGCAACCTGACCGACAGACAGGTCGAGTTCGCACGCACGATCCACGGCGCCGGCACGGATCTCCTGACCTTGATCAGCGACATCCTCGATCTGTCCAAGATTGAATCCGGAACCGTTTCGGTTGAAGCCGAGGAAATTTCCTTCAACGGCCTGCTTGAAACGGTCGCCCGTCCCTTCCGTCACGAAGCCGAACGCCGCGGCCTCAACTTCGAAATGTCGTTCGATGCCGATCTCGGCCGGACGCTCCACACCGATTCAAAACGACTTCAGCAAGTCCTGAAAAATTTGCTCTCCAACGCTTTCAAGTTCACGCGGCAAGGCTATGTCCGCTTCGCCGTTAAATCCGCCGAAGCCAGATGGAATCCCGACCACCCGGCCCTCGCCACCGCTTCGACCGTTGTTGCATTCGAGGTCGAGGATTCCGGTATCGGCATTCCATCGGACAAGCAAAAACTCATCTTCGAAGCCTTCCAGCAGGCCGACGCCAGCACGAGCCGCAAGTTCGGCGGAACGGGTCTTGGGCTGGCGATCAGCCGCGAACTGGCGCACCTGCTCGGCGGTGAGATTCAGTTGCGCAGCGAGCCCGGAAAAGGCAGCACGTTCACGCTCTACATCCCGATACGGTATGCGATGCCCGCCGATACCAGGCAGCGAAATGAAACTCCGGCAATCGATGCAGCAGCACATCCCGTTGCCATCTCCGGTCCGCCCCCGTCCCCGCCGATCGAAGATGACCGCGACGCCATCATCGCAGGCGACGACGTGCTTCTCGTTATCGAAGGTGAGTCCCGCGAGGCCGGGCTTATGCGCGACGCCGCGCGCGAGACAGGATTCAAAACCATCGTTTCCCAACGCGGTGCCGAGGCCCTCTCCCTCGCGACGGAATACAATCCGACCGCCATATCGCTCGACATCAACTTGCCCGACATTCTCGGCTGGTCTGTCCTCAGTCAGCTGAAACACAATCCATTGACGCGACACATCCCTGTGCAAATCGTGGCTCCCGATGATGACGGGCACCACGGACTTGCCCGCGGCGCTTACGCCTACCTGACGAAGCCGCTGCAGGCGGACAACGTCAAAGCTGCATTGCACCGTATTTCGGAATTTTCGAAGTCTCCGTGCAGGCGCCTTCTGATCGTCGAGGATGATGCCGCTGAGCGCATGAGCATCGCCGAGCTTTTGACAAGCGACGATATCGAAATCCTCACCGCCAACGACGGCGCTGGCGCCATGACCATATTGCAGACCTTGCCGATCGATTGCGTCGTTCTCGATCTCAAGCTCCCGGACATGTCCGGGTTCGAAATTCTCGAACGGATGTGCGCCAAGCCATTGATGCGCGACATTCCGGTCGTGGTCTTCACAGGCCGCGAGCTTTCCAACGATGAAGTTTTGAAAATCCGCAAGCTGGCGCGCACCGTCATCGTCAAGGGGGTCGAATCCCCTGAAAGGCTGCTCGATGAAACCGCGCTGTTCCTGCACCGTGTCATTTCCGACCTGCCGGTGGAGAAGCAGGAACTGCTGTCTCGATTGCACGGCACGGACGATTATCTGGTTGGTCGCAAGGTGCTGCTCGTCGATGACGACACACGCAACATCTTTGCCTTGAGCAGCTTGCTCGAACGCAGGGGCATGCAGGTCCTGACTGCAACGACCGGCCTTGAAGCCATTGAGATCCTGGACACGACGGCCGACGTTTCAATCGTTCTGATGGATATCATGTTGCCTGAAATGGATGGTTATCAAACGCTGCAGCGCATCCGTGGCAGCGGCAAGCACCTGCGGCTTCCGATCATCGCATTGACCGCAAAGGCGATGAAAGGCGATCGCGAAAAATGCTTGGAAGCCGGCGCGTCGGACTATCTGGCAAAGCCAGTCGACACCGATCAGCTGCTGTCGGCGCTGCGCATGTGGCTGCATCGGTAACGGGGGAAAAACGATGTCAGACGACACAGTCAATATCCTGCTCGTTGACGATCAGGCCGGCAAGCTCCTCGCCTACGAAGCGATCCTTGAAGGTCTGGATGCCAACCTGATCAAAGCGACCACGGCCGAGGAAGCGCTCGCCGCGCTGTTGAAGACCGACATTGCCGTCATCCTCATGGACGTCTGCATGCCGGATCTCGACGGCTTCGAACTTGCCTCGATGATCAGAGACCATCCCCGCCACGAAAAGACGGCCGTTATTTTCATCTCGGCCGTGCGCCTCGATACCGATGATCTTCTGAAAGGCTACCGCACGGGTGCCGTCGATTACGTGCCTGTGCCCGTCGTTCCGGAAATTCTCAAGGCAAAGGTGCAGATCTTCCTCGAGTTGTACCGAAAAAGCCGCCAGCTCGATGCGTTGAACGCAGAGTTGGAGGACCGCGTTCGTCAACGCACCGAAGAGCTTCAGGAATCCCACGCCCTGCTGCAACAAAGCGAGGAACGCTTGCGTCTCGCCAGTGAGGCGGCACGCTTGGCGACATTCGAATACGACCAGCCGGAGCAAAGTTTGCAGTGGTCGTCGAACATTGCCGACGTTCTGCACGTCGGCGTGCCCGGGCGTCAGGATTTCGCAGACTTCATCAACCTCGTCCATGCCGACGATCGCGAAGCCGCACGCAGCTACTTCAAAGCCGCGAACTTCGCCGACACGACCGCCGAACTCGAATTCCGCATCAACACCATGCGCGGCGTCGCCTGCGTTCTGGCCCGCGCCCGCGCGTTCAAGATCGGCGAAGGCGGCACGGTGCGCATCATTGGAACGCTGCTCGACGTGACCGAACGCCGGGCCGCCGATAGCCATCAGCAGCTTCTAATGGCCGAACTTGATCATCGCGTGAAGAACATTCTCGCCAACGTTGCCGCTATCGCGCGCCTGTCGAGTTCCAACGCCACATCGCTTGGTTCATTTGCTGCGGCGTTGGATGGCCGCATTCACGCCATGTCGGCGGCTCACGACCTGTTGCGCCAAAGCAGTTGGACGGGCGTCGATCTCCACGAACTGGTCGCCGGCGCGCTCGAACCGTTCCGTTCGCGCACCGATAATGACATCGTGATCGAAGGCGATAAGATCCGTCTCACGTCGAAGTTCGCTCAATCGATGGCGCTCGTTCTCCACGAACTGGCCACCAATGCCGTCAAGCACGGCGCATTGTCCGCACATGGCGGCACCGTCCGGGTCGGCTGGGAACGCACTGCGGCTCCAGGCGGAGACAAGCTAAACTTTGTCTGGAAAGAGAGCGGCGGCCCACCGTGCCCGACCCCGATCCGCAACGGCTTTGGACTGACGGTCATCCGCAGCGCTGCCTCCGAATGCGGCGGCAAGGCCGATATGAATTTGGCCGAGCAGGGCCTCGAATTCAGCTTCCAGGGAGATCTGTCGACACGCGCCCAGCTGGTCGGTGCGCGGCACATCGCGATCGTGCCCAAATCGCGCCCCCTCCCGCAATGCACGGCAGGCACCCCACCAAGTGGCTGTAAAATTCTTCTGATTGAGGATGAGGGCCTCGTCGCGCTTCAACTCAAATCGGATCTTGAGGCCGAAGGCCACACCATCGTTGGACCCATCGCCCAGTTTTCCGAAGCCCTCCGCGCCGCCACCGAGAGCGAATTCGACATCGCTTTGATCGATATCAATCTCGGCGCCGACAACAGCGC
>DATLJG010000240.1:0-1795 GCA_035538995.1 Hyphomicrobium sp.
TGACGTTGCGACGCCTTTGAGCAAATGCTCAACGACGGCCCGTGCCGTTGGCTCTTCCAGCGCACGATATAAGACAGAGGCCGGACCTCGTTGCGCATAGCGATCCAGAGCCCGCCGAAAAAGGTCTTCCTTATTACCGAATGCGGCGTAGAGGCTCGGCCGGTTGATGCCCATCGCCTCGGTCAGATCGGCAAGCGAAGCGCCTTCATAACCGTGCTGCCAGAACACGTGGAGCGCCTTGTCGAGCGCCGCGTCGGCATCAAATTCCCTGGGGCGGCCTTTTGTCATTTGCACCCGCGCCTCTCCCGGCTTTTGCGTCTTCCATGAGGCCTCTATACATTTCCATACTTATCGATACAAATATACGTTGACAGCATCCGGCCCTCCTTTATATTCATACCAATTGGTACAGATATAGGTCAAGGAGGCTGACGATGAAAAGCTCCCTCAAAAGCGCGACGTTGACCCTGAAGGGATTTGCAGGTTGGATTTCCAAACGTCGCGAGTGGGCGCTTTCCAACGTCGATGATGCGCCGGAGCCTAATGCCGTGCGGGTCTGCGGACGTTGCGCAACCGTCGTCGAGGCTGAAATGGCCGATCGCGACGCCGGGGATGACCGCAGAGCCTCCGCGCCGCGGGATCGCTGGTCTCCCGGACTTAGCATGGACAACTTTTCCTGATTGATGGGAGCCGCAGCTGCGCCGACGGCGGATGCGGCTCCGATCAATGTTCGGGCTCGCGGCCTCGTATCACCTGACATTTCCCTCTCGCGAATAGAAACTCCGCGCCGACGCCGTTGACAGTTACTGGCGACGCTGCAATGCGGATGCCCCAAACCGCAAGCACGCATCAGGGCCAGTATATGAGCGCCATTATTTCCATTGCGGACCTCTCGAAAACCTATGCATCGGGGTTCAAGGCTCTAAAGAGCATCAACCTCGAAATCCGGCAGGGTGAGATTTTCGCACTACTCGGGCCGAACGGCGCCGGCAAGACAACGCTGATCAGCATCATTTGCGGTATCGTCAACGCCAGCACCGGCACGGTGACCGTCGATGGCAAGGACATCGTCCGCGATTACCGCGCCGCGCGCTCGATGATCGGCCTCGTTCCGCAAGAACTCTCGACCGACATGTTCGAGACGCCGTGGGCGACCGTCAATTTCAGTCGCGGCCTGTTCGGTAAGCCACGCGATCACGCCTTCGCCGAGAAGGTTCTAAAGGACCTCTCGCTTTGGGATAAGAAAGACAGCCGCATCCTGACGCTGTCCGGCGGCATGAAACGCCGCCTTTTGATCGCGAAAGCGCTCGCGCACGATCCGCAGATCCTGTTCCTCGATGAGCCGACCGCCGGCGTCGACGTCGAACTACGCCGCGAGATGTGGGATGTCGTTCGCGCCATGCGCAAGCGCGGCGTCACGATCATCCTGACCACCCACTACATCGAAGAAGCCGAGGAGATGGCCGACCGCGTCGGCGTCATCGCCAAGGGCGAGATCATCCTCGTCGAGGACAAAGCCGAGATGATGCGCAAGCTCGGAAAGAAGCAACTCGTGCTGCAGCTTCATTCGGCACTGACCGCCGTGCCTCCCGAGCTTGCGGCCTACAATCTGCAACTCGCGAACGACGGACACGATCTGATCTACACCTACGACACTCAAGCCGAACGGACCGGCATCACGGCGCTGCTGAACGACATGCGCGGCGCAAACCTCGCGTTCAAGGACTTGAGCACGAACCAAAGCTCCCTCGAAGACATCTTCGTCGATCTCGTGAGGCAAAAGACATGAACGTCG
>DATLJG010000241.1:0-2814 GCA_035538995.1 Hyphomicrobium sp.
TCTGATGATGCTGATTGCGACGGCGGCCTTCTTCGCGTGCGCGTGGCCGTTAGACTTCGCGTGGTTCTTCATCTGGCGCTTCGCCGCCGGGGTCGCCGGTGGTGCTTTAATGGTTCTCGCTGCACCCGCGGTCTTGGCGCATGTGCCGCCGTCGCGTCGGGGGCTGGCCGGCGGCGTTATCTTTATGGGAATTGGGGTCGGGGTCGCCGCCTCTGGAACCCTTGTTCCCATGCTGTTGCGGGAAAGTCTGCAGCAGACTTGGATCGGCCTCGGAGTGGCCTCTCTATTGATAACGGCGATTGCCTGGACAGGATGGCCGAGGGAGTCGGTGTCGGTCGCGTCCGCGACGCCCAGCGATAGCCGCATCCCAAAGCAAGGACGGCTTCGCGCGCTCTATGTCGAGTACGCATTGAATGCGGTCGGTTGGGTTCCGCACATGATCTTCCTCGTGGACTTTGTCGCGCGCGATCTACACCGGGGAATTGCAGCCGGTTCGCACTATTGGGTTGTGTTCGGTCTTGGGGCGACGGTTGGGCCAATACTGACAGGCTATTTTGCTGACCGTGCCGGCTTCGGCACGGCACTTCGCCTGGCATTTCTGATCGAGGCAATCGCCGTAGCGATCCCGGCGATCGTACCTGATCCGGCATGGCTTATTGCATCGAGCATCGGTGTCGGCGCGTTCTTGACCGGAACCGTTACACTCGTCCTCGGCCGGATCGGCGAGCTTTTGCCGAATCTCCCGGCCCAGCAAAAGGCGGCCTGGACGGCGGCGACGGTCTTCTTCGCTTTGAGTCAGGCGGCCGCCGCTTACGGGCTTTCATTTCTGTTCGCATGGAGCGATGAGAACTACAGCCTCCTCTTTTTCATCGGCACGGCGGCGATTCTTGTGGCGCTTGTGATCGACATCGTTGCGGACGTGCTGTCGGAGCGTTCGCCGGAGGCTCAACAATGAACACACACTCATACAGATCGAATGTGCCATGTCGCGTGGTTCGAAATGGCCGGAGCAACAATCGAGGAGGGCCGCCAATGTGGTCAGCCAGGGAGGCCCCGGCGGCTTCGGGCCACGGACGGGACGGTTGCTCAAAAACAAACTTGGCGTAAGATGCCGTCAGTGCCGGACGACCGGCGCGCATGGATCATAGGGGACGGCCCCATCTCGACTGGAGGTGGCCCCGTGGATCTTTTCAAAAAAGTTTCAAATCAGATTCGATTTCATCTCGTCTCGGAGGTGAAAGATGCCGTGTGATTTCCGAACATATAGCTCGCCGTACCAAGAGTTCTTTATTCTTCGGCATACGAGGCCCGTCGGCCCCGAGATCGGAAAATTTTCCGGTATCCCTTTTCATGCGGAGATCCAGGACGAATGGGGCCGCATCTACCGATACGCCGGAACGTCTCCGCGAAAAGGTCCGCACTACACCGCGAAGTTGGGCGACAAGGAGTTTATTCTTCCTCCCGGCATCATCTATCGCATGCTCGTGCCGCCACGAGAGAAAAGTATCTTGCGAATGAGAGCATCATCCGAAACATCGCCGGGCGGCCAAGTTTTCCTTCGGAAGCTGACCTGACGGCAAGCGCTTCGGCTTCGATGATCAATCACTTCGGCAGCGTATCCTTATAAATATGGCCGTCTTTCATGATCACCAGAAAGTTTTTTTCCGGGTCTTTAACGAGATCGAGATTCTGGAGAGGGTCACCGTCGACGAGCAAGAGATCGGCGAGCGCGCCTTCCTCCACGACTCCGAGCTTGCCGGGATAGGGATTTATGAATCCGGAAAGCGCCATCAACTCGCCGTTGTCGGCGGTCGCCATCTTGAGCGCTTCCGCCGGTGTGTACCAGCGCGTCATCATCGCGAGATACGATCCCTGCCGGCTCGCCGCGTGCGCATCGAATAAGATATCCGTGCCCCACGCCGTTTTGACATTATATTTCTTCGCGAGCTTGTAGGCATTCTCTGTGCCGGCGAACACTTCTAGTGCTTTTTTCTGTGAGACCGGGCTCATCCGCGCAAACACGTCGGCGTCGTACGTCAGCGGCTGCAAGCTCCACCAGATGCCCTTGTCGGCGAGCAACTTCGCGGTCGCGTCATCGATCAGTTGGCCGTGCTCGATGCATTTGACGCCTGCGGCGACCGCCTGCCGGATCGCACGCGACGTATAGGCGTGGACGGCGACATAGGTACCCCAGTTATCCGCCGCTTCGACCGCAGCACGAAGTTCCGGCTCGGTGAATTGGGTCGACTCGATAGGATTGTACGCTGAACTCACTCCGCCGCCGCCCATGAGCTTGATTTGGCTCGCACCCTTCCGCAATTGTTCTCTGGTGCGCAGCCGAACCTCGTCCGGGCTGTCGGCAATGGCTGCGATGCCCTCTCGCTCGGAGTAGCTTAGCGGACCGCCGGGCGATCGTGGAACCTCAAAGGAAAATCGAAAATCGCCGTGTCCTGACGTTTGTGAAATGAAAGCACCCGATGGGTAGATGCGCGGACCAGCAACTACCCCCTCGTCGATCGCCCGTTTGAGACCGAACACCGGGCCACCCAGGTCGCGTATCGTCGTGAAGCCCCGCATCAACGTCGCTGTGGCCTGTTGTGCAGCCAGCAAATGAACGTATGACAGCTCCGATGTCATCAGCGTTGTCATGGACGCGGCGGCCATGAACGCATGCCAGTGCGCGTCAATGAGGCCCGGCATCAGCACGCGACCATTTCCATCTATGATGCGAGCGTCGGGGTAGCTGGCTGTTGGGATAGGGTCTGTCGTTATCTGCCGAATGATATTGCCTTCGACGAGCAGATTGGTGGGTGC
>DATLJG010000242.1:0-15410 GCA_035538995.1 Hyphomicrobium sp.
CCCATTCCCTTCGAAATGAGGACGGGCAGAAGAATGAACAGGACGAGCGACGGCAGAACGTACCAGAAAATACTTGAAGCCAGACTCGCGACCTTTGCCGTGTCGCCGGTCTCGCCATAGAGCCAAATGAGCGCCAGAACCGATGTCAGCGGCAGGGATGCGATGATGCCCCCAAGCAAGCTCGATCGTTTAGCGATTTCTGAAATCGCCACGACCAGAACTGCTGTCAGCAGAACTTTGATCGCGGCGTAGAGCACGGCGATCAGCCTGAAACGACAGGTTTAAGCGTTTCGTAGAGCAGGCGATCGCGGACGGCCGCGTCTTCCACGGCGAGATGCGCGACAAACCACTCCTGAACCATTTTGCAGACCTGTTGCGGTTCACGCTTGGCCAGCAGCTTCGGATTGGAGAACACCTGCAAGTCTTCTTCCTTCCAGCCGAGCTTGGCGAGTTCCTTGATCAGAACATCATAATCACTTTTGACGGCGGAGTCGTGCTTCACCGGATTTTTCGCGCCTTCGGATATCGCTTCGAAAATCGCGCCCGCCTGCGCGTTGAGCGCCGTTGCGGTCTCGGGATGTTCCATCATCTGCACGACAGCCGGGCTCGTCTCGCCTTTCGAGATGAAACCGAAGCACGCGCTGACGCTTTGCGCGCGCAGCGCCTTCAAATGCTGAAGGAACGCAACGGCGATGGCTTGTAGCTTTTCCGAGCTGGCGGCGAGCGCCTTGTTGGCGTTCTGCCGTCGCAAATTGACGAGACCCTGAGCCAGCAGCATCGCCACGTCGCTGTCGGGCTTCTTATCGGCAACCATCTTGTTCGCGGTCGTGATCTCGGTCGTGTACCAGTCGGGATATTCTTTCTTGAGCAGTTCCCAAACTGGGATCTTCTGTAGGCGTGCGTCAAGTTCCGAACCATCGACCGCCGGCGGCGATTGCGATGCGGGAGGTTGCGGATCTATGGCTGCAACCTGCGCTGCCGGCGCCGTTGCCGGAGCGCTGTCGGGAGCAGCCGCTGGAGAAACGGACGCGGTTGTCGTCGGCGTCGATGCCGGCGGTTGTTGTTCCGGCTGCTGGTTTGTGTCGGGCGGCGGAGCCGAGGGAATAACGTCGTTAGCAGTGCTGGCGGTTGTCTCGGCATCAGCCCGGGGCATGGCGTCGGACCCCGTTGCCGCATCGGACGTCGCGGATGGGGACGCCGCCGGATCGGCATCGGCAACTTTGGTGTCGGTCTCGGCGGTCACGACGGGCGCCTGGTCGTTGCTTGCTGAACTCGACGAACCCGAGATCATGCCCATCAGCGGTTCGTGATAGGTTGCGAGCGCGAACGTGCCACCGCCGATAAGGGTAAGGGCCACGCTCGCGATAGCCAGGCGCTTGACGAGAGGATTGTCTAGGCGGCCGCCGCTGCTGGCATCAAAATCGGTTGCGTATGATGCGTTTTGCGCGGGACGGGCGGATTGCTGTGGCGCGTACGCGGAGGCGGCTTTGACGGGTTGCACATCGGGCGCGCCCTGTTGCCCCTCCCCCTGGAAAGCATCCGCGAATACGCCCGGCGCGGCTTGCCATTCCGTCATGCCGGGACGCCAGATGAGATCCGTCGGCCGAAGGTAATTGTGCGCGATGAATGTGCGCAGCTCGATCTCGGTCAGCGGACCGTGCTGTTTGCCATCCCGTGCAATGTACCACTGAATGTCGTTGGCTTGTCCGGTCATGCTCTTTGTCTTCGCACACGCGGGTCCGTCTACCCGTTCCCCCGACCAGGCGTCATCGCGCTGGTCACACTGTTCATATGCAATTGCGCCCGTCAATCGGGCGATTATACGGTGAACGCCTTAAATTTCGTGCGACGTGCAACTGGCTGCTTCAACTCGACCGCCGTCACATGCTTGCCGCTGTAATCCCTCGCCGCTATAAGCCGCCCAACTCTCAGGAAACCCCAAAGCGAGGCAGACTTATGGCCGTGGAACGCACGTTTTCTATCATCAAGCCGGACGCGACGCGCCGCAACCTGACCGGCAAGATCAATGCCGTGATCGAGGGTGCGGATTTGCGCGTTGTCGCGCAGAAGCGCGTGCGCTGGACGCGGGCGCAGGCCGAGAAGTTCTATGAAGAACACAAGGCGCGGCCGTTTTACGGCGAACTCGTGGATTTCATGACCTCGGGACCCATCGTTATGCAGGTTCTGGAGGGCGAAAACGCCATCGCGAAGTATCGCGAAGTTATGGGCGCCACCGACCCGAAGGAAGCCGCCGAAGGCACGATCCGCAAACTTTTCGCAGAGTCGAAAGGTTCGAACTCGACCCACGGCTCGGACAGCCCGGCAGCGGCGGATCGCGAAATCGCGCTGAACTTCCGCCTCGACGAGATTGTCGGCTGAACGATCCTCACGACCCGATAAAGGGCGGCGCTTTATCGGCGCCGCCTCTCTCTGTAGAGGGCAGGAGCCTGAGCGATGATCTCACCCGCCTATATCCAGACGATGGCCCGCTACAACACGTGGCAGAACACAAACATCTACCGCGCCGCTTCCGGTCTGAGCGATGCGCAGCGTAAGGAGGATCGTGGCGCCTTCTTCGGATCGATCCACGCCACGCTCAATCATATCTTATGGGCGGATCAGATGTGGCTGATGCGCTTCGGAGCGGCGCCGTCACCGGCGGCCAAATCGATTGCCGAGGGTGCGGCCCAGTACGACGATTGGGATGCGCTCTCGGACGAACGCCGCCGTTTCGATGCCCTCATCCAAGACTGGGCAGACAGCCTCGATGGGTCGGCTCTCGAAGGCGATCTCACGTGGTTTTCAGGTGGCCTGGGGCGAGAAGTGACGAACCCTCGAGCCCTCATTCTGACGCATATTTTCAATCACCAGACTCATCATCGCGGTCAGGTTCATGCCGTGCTCACAGGCTTCGGAGTGAAGCCCGGCATTACTGATCTGCCGTTCGGGCAGCTGACCTAGGCCGGTTCAGGAATGGCGCGATCGCGCGCCCCGAGTTCGCGCGCGAACGTCACTTCGTCGAGCGCCCCTTCCGATTTTGCGATGACGATTGTCGCGACGCCATTGCCGACGAGATTGGTCAGCGCTCGTGCTTCCGACATGAATCGGTCGATGCCGAGGATCAGCGCCAGTGATGCCACGGGAATATGCGATGTCGCAGTGAGCGTCGCTGCAAGCGTAATGAAGCCGGATCCGGTTACGCCCGCGGCCCCTTTCGACGTCAGCAGCAGGACGCCGAGAATGCCCAGCTGTTGCCAGATCGAAAGCTCCGTATTCGTCGCCTGGGCCAGGAAGATAGCGGCCATCGTCAGGTAAATGGACGTGCCGTCGAGATTGAATGAATAGCCCGTCGGAATGACAAGCCCGACGATGCTCTCCTCGCAGCCAAGCCGGCGCATTTTACCGATCATGCGCGGCAGCACGCTTTCCGAGGACGACGTGCCGAGCACGATCAGCAGTTCGTCGCGAATGTACGACAGAAACCGCACGATCGAGAATCCGGAAAGCCACGCGATGAAACCCAACACGCCAAAGACGAAAAGCAGGCATGTGAGGTAAAAGGTGAGCATCAGGAATGCCAGGCTCGACAGCTTATCGATGCCATATTTTCCGATCGTGAATGCCATTGCACCGAAGGCGCCGATCGGCGCCAGCCGCATCACGAACCCGACGATTTTGAACAGCACTTCGCTGATCTGCTCAATGAGCGTCAGTACCGGTTTGCCGCGCGCGCCGAGAGACTGCAGGGCGAAGGCGAACAGCAGCGCGATCAGCAGGATTTGCAGTATGTTGCCATCGGTAAAGGCGCTGAAGAACGTGTTGGGAATGATGCCGAGGATAAATCCGACGGCCGACTCTTCCTTTGATTGGGTGATGTAGCTCTCGATTCCTTTGGTATCGAGAGCGCCGGCATTGATGTTCATTCCCACGCCGGGCTGCAAAATGTTGATGACCGTCAGCCCAAGGACGAGCGCCAGCGTGGTGACGATCTCGAAATAGAGGAGAGCTTTGACGCCGACGCGGCCAACTTTTTTGAGGTCGCCCATCGATGCGATGCCGTGAACGACCGTCACGAAGATGATCGGCCCAATGAGCATCTTGATGAGCTTGATGAAGCCGTCGCCGAACGGCTTCATCGCCTCGCCGGTAGCGGGATATGCATATCCGAGAAGAACGCCGAGAATGATAGCGGCGAGGACTTGAAAATAGAGGTGCGTGTAGAACGGCCGCGGCTTGCCGATAACGGTTCGATCCTGGCCTGCTTGCATACCGTGTCTGCCCTCGCGGCCGGACCTCCGGCAAAAGCAGACTTCTTAATGCCGTTCGTCCGGCCCCGAAAGCGGGTCGCGGAGGATTCGTGGTCTGATGAGAATCTGAAACCGCCGCGAGGGCCAAGCGCGAGATACGCGCTGATGCCCTCGGGGCGCTTCGCCCAGCTTCGGCACGGGGAGGACCACGGCGGCTGGCTGGGCGGTGTTACGGCGCTTAGGCGGCCGCTACCCAACTGCCCGCGACGAACCCGAAGGCTACGGCATCGGGATTGCGGCGTGCAGTTTCGATGAGCTTTTCGGGAGCCTCGACTTCGAGCGAAATCGAAGCACCACCCTTTCTTTTGCGTGATCGTGCGCCTGTCAGCAGGAACACAGGCTTTCCAAGAACGACTGTCTTCACAGACTCCATGGTCGGGGGCCTCCTGGAGTTGGGAATGCACGCGAGGTATTTACAAGCCAATGACGCGCTGAATTCCTTATCAAATCTCTAATGCACTATGAGTATGGCAGCATTAACCAGACGTGAACACGGCCCTTACTCGCAGGTGCGAGCCCTCTACAACCTGGATTGCATTTCTTTGAGCATTTGGGGGAGGATCAGCGCATGGTGCAGCGCGAAAGAAGTTGTGGAAAACCGCCCGAATCGCTCGCGCGGCACGGTTTTCCGGAGATCACTTTTTATTAATGGGCATGTACGCCCGCCGACGCTCTTTCGTGCTCAGCTCAACTCGCGAATGCGGAACGGCAGTCCGCCCTTGGGAGTGAGCGTCACCGTCGCGTTGAGACCGGCGGGGTTCTTGCCGACATACTCCGGCCGGAAGCGGCGAAGCAGCAGCGACAGCGCCAGCGTATTTTCGACTTGGCTCATCGCACCGCCGATGCACGAACGCTTGCCCGCGCCGAACGGAATGTAGCTGTACTTGACTTGCTTCTTGGCGTTGCCAGCCATCCAGCGCTCCGGCTGGAAGGCTTCGGGCTCCGGCCAGAACTTCGGATTGTGATGCGCGCCATATGCGAACAGCGTAACGCGATCGCCGGGATTGATTTTGACGCCGCCGATTTCGTCTTCAGCAACAGCCACGCGGATCAATCCCCAGATCGGCGGATAGATA
This sequence comes from Hyphomicrobium sp., assembly GCA_035538995.1. Taxonomy (GTDB): domain Bacteria; phylum Pseudomonadota; class Alphaproteobacteria; order Rhizobiales; family Hyphomicrobiaceae; genus Hyphomicrobium_B. The sequence goes on from DATLJG010000242.1 coordinate 5,384, forward strand.
CGCATCGTCTCTTGAATGACGGCGCGCGTGTAGGCGAGCCCCGAATAATCGGCGGCCGTCGGCTCCCGATCGCCGTAGACGGCTTCGCCTTCACGGCGAATTCTTTCAGCGGCTTCAGGACGGCGCGCCGTTTCATAGAGCGCCCAGGCCAGCGTCAGAGCGGTCGTTTCGGTGCCCGCCCAAAGATACTGCTTCAACTCGTCAACGGCCTGCTGCCGGTCGAACTCAGGGATCGACGGGTCGTCCACCGCCGCTTCGATCATTTTCAGCAGCGTGCGTTCGCGCTGCTCGCGCGGATCCGAGGCGATGACCTCCGGCGGCACGCTGGCCCAGACGGCCATTGCTTTTGCGGCGTCCTGGTCCGTCATCTCGAAGACTTCTCCAGCCTGCTTGCGCAAGCGGATATCGCGATGATTCATGACGTCAGTGTAGGTTTTCACGCATTTGAAGACGACATGCGGATTGAAAGGCATGTCGCGATCGAAAAGCGCCTTGCAGATCATGTCCGCCGCAAGCGTCCACGTCTGCTCCACCATCTCGACCGTCTCGCCGCTCTTCGCTAGATCGGCCCAAATCCCCATCTTCATCTGAATGGCTTTCAGGAAGTAGGGAATGTATTCGGCGAACATATCCGGATGGAACGCCGGCTGTTGCGGCATGCGGATCTTCTGCCAGAGCGCGCCATCGTTCGTGATCATTGACTTGCCGAAAATCGGCTTCAAACCGTCGAAGTACTTGATGTACGTGTCGACCTTCGTCACGAGGACGTGCTTGAAATACTCGGGCTCTGAAATGAGAACGATACGCTGGTTCGCCATGTTGACTGGCAGCACCGGCCCATAGCGATCCATCATCTGCATCAGGATGCGCATCGGGTTCTCGGGATCGCCCCGAAGCAGAGGCGTGAGTTTGAACCAGATGCTTGACTCCTCGCCAAGCCCCAGCGTGTGGGTCGGTGTCGTTTCCATACGATGCCTCCATTCGGAGCAACGAACCCGCACTTGCGAGCGCAGCCGTTAGGCGCGTTCAAACAGCCAGCGATTCTCGGGTCGGCACTTCAATTCACCGGATATCCCTCTCCGGACAGTCTTGAAATACCATGCTTTGGGGGGGGACTGTCCATGCGACGGCCAGCGCAAGGTAACCAGAGGGTAGTTTTCCACTTCAAAGGCTTGGTGAATAAAGCGGAGGATTGAGGTTAGTATCTTGATCCATAATAATTTTTTCGCCATCGCAGCGAACTCGGCCGGAGGCGACAAGGCTTAATGCCAAGGGATAAAGCCCGTGTTCAGCTTCGAGAACACGTGCGGCAAGTGCGTCCGGGGTGTCACCATTACGCACCGCTACGGCAGCCTGGGCGATGATTGGACCCTCGTCCATCTCGGTCCGGACGAAATGGACCGTACATCCGGTAATCCGGATTCCTGCCGCGAGAGCCCGTTCGTGCGTATGCAATCCCTTGAAGCTCGGCAGCAGCGAAGGATGGATATTGATCATCCGATCCCGCCATGTCTCGACGAAGCCGGGAGTCATCAATCGCATGAAGCCCGCAAGTGCCACGAGTTCCGTACCGGCGGCCTCAAGCGCGTCCTGCAAAGCGCCTTCGAATGCCTCTCGCGTCGCATGGGACTTGTGATCGATCGCAAGCGTTTTGACACCGCGTTCCTGCGCCCATGCAAGTCCGGGAGCGTCCGGCCGGTTTGAAACGACAAGCACGATTTCAGCCGGATAGTCAGGCGCGCTCGCGGCCTCGATGAGAGCCTGCATGTTCGAGCCACGGCCCGAGATAAGGATGGCGGTGCGGGTTTTCCTGGGCGTCATGCGGGCCACTTAGCACAACCCCCGCTCCGAGGGCGAGGGGCGGGGCCGCCTTTCCTATGCGACGGGCCTCGGACTGCGCCTTACAACGGGCAAACGGCTGGCCGGTTTGACATACCCGGCGGCGCGACGCGCTTCGTAAACGAGGTCGAGAAAATTCGCACCAACAAGCGACCAGTCATGCCGCATCGCTTGGGCGCGCACGGTGGCTGGATCGAGTGACAGCGCGGTAAGCGCAGCGGCCCGAAGGTCATCGGATAAAATGCCGGTAACGCCATGCGTCACGACGTCGACCGGACCCATGACCGGATAAGCGGCGACCGGCAGGCCGGAGGCCATAGCCTCCAGCATCACGAGCCCGAACGTATCCGTGCGGCTTGGGAAGACAAAGACGTCCGCGCTTGCGTATTCGAGGGCGAGATCTTCGCCGGTCTTTGCGCCTTTGAAGTTGGCTTGCGGATATCGCTTCCGCAACGTTGCCAGCAGCGGGCCGTCTCCCACCACGACCTTCCGCCCCGGCAAATCGAGGTTGAGAAACGCTTCGACGTTTTTCTCGCGCGATACACGTCCGACATAGAGGAATGTCGGTTCACTCCGCCTGGCGCTTCCGCAATCTCGCGGCCGAAACTGAAGCGTGTCGACACCCCGCGACCAGAGCATGAGACGATCGAAGCCGCGCCGCTCCAGATCATCTTTGAGAGAGGGCGTTGCAACCAGCGTTCCAATGCCCGAGCGATGAAATCGACGCTGGACCGCATAGCTCATCCCGGCGGGTAAGCCGGTATAGGCTTCGATGTATTCTGGAAATCGGGTGTGGAAAGACGTTGTGAAGCGAACTCTGTGACGAAGGCAAATTGCGCGGGTCGCCCAGCCAATTGGCCCTTCGGTGGCGATGTGGACGTGCTCGGCGCCGCTGCGCAAAACATAATCGGCGACATGGGAAAATCTCGGAAGCGCCAGCCGGATCTCCGGGTATCCAGGACAAGGCAGCGTCGCGAAATTCGATGGCGAGAGGACGGTTACCGAGTGGCCCAAGCGTTCCAGTTCGCGGCGGAGATTTTCGTATGTCCGCACGACGCCGTTGATCTGCGGTTTCCAAGCGTCGGTTGCGATTAGAATGTGCATCGCGCGACTCCGTGGCTGAGCGAGAGTCCGACGCGCGGTCTTGCGCCATCGACAGAGCCGACCCGGCAACGGCGAGCGTTACCGGAAGGGCATCGAGCGAGCTGCCAGCGCTGGGGCAAAGGCTGTTCCGAATCTTTCTTAGAACGCCTTTGCTTTTTGACGTCGCCTCATTTCGTCTGTGTGACAAGGCGCATGAAATGCCGGCTGGCCGCGACCGCTCACGCCGAAGCATGGCCTAAGCGTGTCTTTGATCGCCGCTTAATCCTGGAATTCTACGCCAGACCATGTAGGAGCGAATGTCGGTCAGTTGTCCGTCCGAAAGCCGGGCCATTGGCGGTGCATCGTCGTCCTGATGCACGATCTCCGCAATAATCCAACGGTAGACAAGGTTCGGCGCAGACTCGTTTTTTGCTGACGGGCGAGGCACACGATACTTGATCTCAATGATCTCGCCGACGACAAGGTTCGATGTATCGCTAGTCATCTAAAACCTCCGGGGGAAGGTTGTTTGATCCTGCTCCACTACCCGAGAATTTTTTCAGTTCGATGGCAGTATTGCGACGCATCGCGCATGCCTTCCGCGCAATCCGGCGCTTTGCGAACTCTTGCGGCAATATGGAGCAAGAGCGCAGTTTTTAATTGACTCGGAGGATCGCTGGACGCCTCCAAGCGCGGAAGGAAGAAACGCCGCCGGAGGACAGCATGATCGATTGGGCACGTTACGCAGCGATCACCGCAGGCTTGATGATTTCAACGTCGGCAGCCGCCAACCAGAACGTCATCAAGCTGTCACGCAATCCGGCAAACTGGGTCATTCAGTCGGGCGACTACGCAGGCTCGCGATATTCTCAGCTCAATCAGATCACGACCACCAACGTCGGCGAACTCAAGGTCGCTTGGACCTTCTCCACCGGCGTCTTGCGCGGACATGAGGGCGGCCCGCTCGTGATCGGCGATGTCATGTACGTTCATACGCCGTTTCCGAATACGGTGACGGCGCTCGATCTCAATAACGAGCAGAAAATTATCTGGTCCTACACGCCCAAGCAGGACTCCTCGATCATAGCAGTCATGTGCTGCGATACGGTCAATCGCGGCATCCAGTATGCGGAGGGTAAGATCCTCCTTCACACCGCCGATACCTCGCTGATCGCGCTCGACGCCAAGACCGGCAAGGAAGTTTGGAAGGTCGTTGACGGCGAGCCGAAGAACGGCGCGACCGGAACCGGCGCACCGCTCATAGTCAAGGATAAGGTGATCATCGGCGTTTCGGGCGGCGAGTTCGGCGTCCGCTGTTACATCACCGCATATGATCTGAACTCGGGCAAGAAAATTTGGCGCGCCTACTCGATGGGGCCGGACTCCGACATCCTCGTTGATCCGGAAAAGACGATGTCGCTCGGCGAGCCGGTCGGAAAGAATTCGTCGCTCAAGACCTGGAACGGCGACCAATGGAAGATCGGCGGTGGTCCGACGTGGGGCTACATGGCCTACGATCCAGATCTCAATCTGATCTATTACGGCACCGGAAATCCCTCGACGTGGAATCCTCTGCAGCGCACCGGTCCCGACGGCAAACCGATCGATCAGAAATGGGCCATGACGATGTTTGCGCGCGATGCCAACACCGGCGTCGCGAAATGGGCGTATCAGATGACGCCGTTCGACCAATGGGATTACGACGGCATCAACGAACCAATCCTCGCGGAACTGATGATGGGTGGAACGAAGCGCAAGACTGTCACGCATTTCGATCGCAACGGTTTCGCCTATACGTGGGATCGCGCGTCCGGCGAGCTGCTCGAAGCCGGGAAATTCGATTCACAAGTCAACTGGTCGTCGGGCGTCGACATGGACAAATCGAGCCCGGCGTATGGTCGTCCGAAGCTCGTCGAAAAATACGAACCGTACAAAACCGGCATGGACGAGGTGACGAAGGGCATCTGTCCCTCCTCGCTCGGAGCAAAGAACGAACAGCCCGCGTCCTATTCGAAACTCACGGGCCTGTTCTACGTCCCGACGAACCACGTGTGCATGGACTATGAACCGTTCAAAGTGCGGTATCACGCTGGTCAGCCTTATGTCGGCGCGACGCTCACCATGTATCCGGCCCCCGACACGCCCAATCTTGGGAATTTCATCGCCTGGGACGCGGCCAAAGGGAAAATCGTCTGGTCGAAGCCCGAGCGATTTTCCGTCTGGTCCGGTGCGCTGACGACGGCCGGAGGCGTCGCTTTCTACGGCACGCTCGAAGGCTATTTCAAAGCCGTCGATCAGAAGACCGGCAAGGAGCTGTTTAAGTTTAAGACGCCGTCAGGCATCGTCGGCAACGCGATGACCTACATGCACGACGGCAAGCAATACGTTGCCGTGTACTCCGGCGTCGGCGGCTGGGCGGGTATTGGCCTCGCAGCCGGCTTGACCGACCCCGAAGATGGATCAGGCGCTGTCGGGGGCTTTGCCAGTCTGGCGTCCTACACAGCCACAGGGGGCTCGCTGACGGTGTTTACACTGCCTTAGGGCCGCGCCTGAATCGAACCTGTCAACCGAAGCGAAGCCGTCCGTCGTATTTGACGGCCCAGGCTTCGCCCTTGCCTTTCGCCTCCGACTTTTCGCCCGTCGGCGGAATGATATCGCCGATGACGATCGGATCTTCGCCAGCCGCCTTCAACGCCGACATCACATGATCCGTCTGCGCTCGCGAGACGACAGCCACCATGCCGATGCCGCAGTTGAAGGTGCGAAGCATCTCGGCGTCGCTAAGATGCCCGGTCTTCGCCAGCCAGCCGAACACGGCCGGAGCCTCGAACGCCGACAGATCGATCCGAGCCGCCGCGTCCTTCGGCATCACACGTGGCAAGTTCTCCGAGAGCCCGCCGCCGGTGATGTGCGACAGCGCTTTGATGGCGCCGGTCGGACCTGATCCGCCTGTCGCGCGGATCGCCGCCAGCAGAGGTTTGACGTAAATGCGGGTTGGCGCCAGCAGCGCCTCGGCGAGAGACTTTCCGGCTGCGAAAGGCGCTGCGGAACCCCAGTCGAGCTTGGCGTGCTCGACGAGCTTTCGAACCAAACTGTAGCCGTTGGAATGGACGCCGGAGGCGCGTAGGCCGATTAGGACGTCACCGACAGCGATATCGCCACGCGGCAGAACCTCGCCACGCTCGACCGCGCCGACCGCGAACCCGGCGAGATCGTAATCGCCGCTCTTGTACATGCCGGGCATTTCTGCGGTTTCGCCACCGATGAGGGCGCAGCCCGCCTGACGGCAGCCATCGGCAATACCGGCGATCACGTCACGGGCAATGCCGGCATCGAGTTTGCCGACCGCCAGATAATCGAGAAAGAACAGCGGTTCCGCACCCTGCACGACGAGATCGTTTACGCACATCGCGACAAGATCGATGCCGATCGTCGAATGCTGGCCGCTATCGATCGCAATCTTGAGCTTAGTGCCGACGCCGTCATTCGCGGCGACGAGGATCGGGTCGCGGAAACCGGCGCGCTTGAGATCGAAAAGGCCGCCGAAGCCGCCGAGATCGACATCGGCGCCCGGCCGGCTTGTCGCCTTGGCAAGCGGCTTGATCGCGGTAACCAGCGCGTTGCCGGCGTCGATATCGACTCCCGCGTCGGCATAGGTGATCGGTGTGGACGAGTCATTTTTGGTCGAAGGCATCGATCCTCGAAACGTGCGTATCAGAGACCTTTGTCTCTGCATCTCTGTGGGTAGCGGCGTGGCGACGTGCGGTTAAACTCACTTTTGCCCCATTGCCAACCCGTCATAGGGGTCGTAGCAGCCCTTACGAGTGAGGGCAACGAAGCCTCAGAAAGGTAAACCATTCCAGTCGGGGCCAAGACGATGGGGGATTGCGTGCGCCGAGGTATCAGCTTGGCAATCACGCTGACGTTGGCGATGGGCGTCATCGCGGCGAGCGCCGGAATAGCGGCTGCCGCCGGAGCCGACGCGGCCTACACCATCGGAAGCTATCCTGTCGAAGCGACTGCCGCCAATGCCGTCGCCGCCAAACAGCAGGCGCTGGCCGATGGCCAGCAAGCCGCCTTCCGCTCGCTGCTCAAGCGCATCGTGCCGGTAACCGACTATAAGCAGCTCACCCGTGTTGCAGGCGTGAAGGCCGCCGATCTCGTATCCGGCGTGACGGTGCGGTCCGAACGGAATTCGTCGACCGAGTACATCGCCAGCCTCGACTTCGCTTTCCAGCCGGAGTCCATCCGATCGATGCTGTCCCAACAGGGCATTCCGTTTGTCGATGAGCAGGCCCCGCCGGTGACGATCATCACGACGCTGTTGCAGGGCAATCCCGCCAGCGCCGTCAACGACAATGGGGTCTGGCGCCGCGCCTGGACCGGCCTCGATCTCGACCACACCATCACGCCGGTAAAAATCGCCGACCTGAAGCCGGACGTTCATACCGACACCGTCAACAAGCTGTTGGCGGGCGACGACCAAGGCCTGCGCGCGCTCTACGATGCTTATGGAACGAAACTGATCGTCATGGCCGTCGCCGCGCCTGATCCGGCGGCCAAGAAATTGACCGTCACGCTCGCCGGCCGCGATAACGTCGGCACCCTGCTCTTGAAGCGAACCTACCGCGTCTCCGATGGCGATCTCGATTATGCGTCGCAGCTGGCCGCCGTCGTCGCCCTTGGGGTGCTTGAGGGACGCTGGAAAGCCGTTAAGTCCCAACGCGGCATCAATCCGTCCGCTGGCGCGGGCGTGCCGGTTTGGGAAGCCGCGACGACGGGCAACGGCCAAGACGTGACCCTCATCGCCGAATTTTCAGGTCCGGGACAATGGGACCAGATCCGCTCGCAACTGCTCGACACGCCTGGGATTGATGCCCTGAACATCCTTTCCGTATCGGACCACGATGCTAACGTATCGTTGACCTATCCAGGAGGCGCGCAACGCTTGGCCAGCGCTCTCGGTGCGCGTGGGCTCGTCCTCATGAATTCCCGGTCCGGCTGGGTTCTTCGGTCAAATTATTGATATCCCTCAAGCATGATGGCTCTGATCGATCCCTCCGTGCGCGCATGTTTTTGCACCGCGACGGAGGATGTTCTCGACGAAATGAACCTCGAGAGGTTAGTTAGATTCGCGCACTCCGGACGGAGGTGCGCTCCCGCACGCGCGGGATAGCCCCGAGGACAGGAACCAATTCGGCGTGAGCATACCGAACTTCATTACGCTTGGCCGGGTCATTCTCGTACCTGTCGTCTTCTGGCTCCTGTTGACGGGTGAACTCCGGGCGGCCTTTTTGGCGTTCGTGGTTGCCGGCATTTCCGACGCCGTCGATGGCTTTCTCGCCAAGCGCTTCGGGTGGGAAACCGAACTCGGCGCCTATCTCGATCCGCTCGCCGATAAACTGCTGATCGTCTGCATCTTCATCGCGCTGGGCGTGACCGGGCGGCTGCCGTCATGGCTCGTCATTCTCGTGGTGTCGCGCGATGTCTTGATCATCATTGGCGTCGTCCTCTCCTGGCTGCTCGACCATCCAACGCCGATGAAACCGCTGGCTGTCAGTAAAATGAACACGGTTGTGCAAATCGTGCTCGCCGCCACGGTGCTCGCCGATGAAGCCTTTTCGCTCAGGCTGAATGGTCCCGTTCAGCTGCTGATTTTACTGACGGCCGCCACCACACTCGCGTCTCTCGGCACCTATCTGCGCGTTTGGCTCCGCCATATGACGGTCTCTGAATCGACGACCTCGAAGACATAAGCAGCCAGAGTCGTGCTAATGGGTGATTCGACCAGCGCGAACGGGGGATAGTTAGACGATGCAGATTGAGCGGCATGCGCTGTTCTGGACCGTAACCGCCCTGCTGTCCGCCTATCTTCTTCAGGTCTTGGCGCCTGTCCTGTTGCCCTTCGTGATCGGCTTGCTGCTCGCTTATTTCTTCAATCCGGTGGTCGATGCCTTGCATCGGATCGGTCTGCCGCGCTGGGCATCCTCGATTCTGCTTTTGAGCTTTTTGGCCTTCGTGATCGTGGTCGGCCTCGTCTTCCTCGTGCCGATACTGGTGCAGCAGGCCGCCGGATTGGTCGAGGCTGCGCCCCGGCAGATCGGTCGCTTGAAGGTCATGCTCGAAACCGGCACCCGCGATTATCTGGGGCCGCGCTATCCGCAGGCGGAAGCCACCCTGCGGGGCGCGCTCGATGCTTTCACCGTATCGGCGCCGTCGTTGCTCGCTGGCGTCGCCAAGAGCCTCTGGAACCAAGGCGCCGCAGCATTCAATTTCGTATCGTTCGTTATCATCACGCCGGTGGTGTTCTTCTACACGCTGCGGGACTGGCCGAAGATTGTCGCGAAAGTCGACTCCTGGCTGCCGCGCGACAACGTTCATCAGCTGCGCGCGCTCGGAGTCGAAATCAATCACCGCGTCTCGGCGTTCATCCGTGGCCAGGGTGCGGTCTGCATCGTTTTGGCGCTTTACTACGCGGCGGCACTCAGTTTCGCTGGACTGGAATACGGCCTCCTTGTCGGACTGTTCACGGGGCTCTCCGCATTTATTCCGGTCGTGGGATGGACACTCGGAGCCTTCACCTCGATCACTCTGGCCATTCTGCAATTTTGGCCCGACGGTTCGAGCATCCTATTGGTGATCGCAATTTTACTCGTCGGCCAGGCGCTGGAATCGGCCGTCCTGACGCCGAATATCATAGGCTCCGAAATCGAATTGCATCCGGTCTGGCTGATCTTCGCGCTGCTGACGTTCAGCTATCTGTTTGGATTTCTCGGCCTTCTCGTGGCCGTGCCTGTTTCCGCCGCAATCGGCGTGCTCGTACGCTTCGCGCTCACGACGTATCTTTCCTCGTCGGTCTACAAGGGCGACGGTAGCGCGGAAGCATAGCGATCAAGCACGACATGTCGAATACGCCGGAGCAACTCGTCTTCGAACTCCCGCATCGCGCCGCGATGGGGCTCGAGGATTTTCTCGTTTCAGACTCGAACGCCGCCGCGGTGGCGCTCGTCGATCGCTGGCCCGATTGGCCGATCGGCGCCGCCGTCCTGGTCGGCCCCAGAGGAAGCGGCAAGACGCATCTGGCGACCGTCTGGCAGCTGCGAAC
>DATLJG010000243.1:0-5564 GCA_035538995.1 Hyphomicrobium sp.
CGTCATCGGCCTGCCGTGCCGGTCCTTGGCGGGGCCTGCCACGATGCGAATCCAGCCTTCGCTGACGCAATACTCTTCGACATTGGTCTTCTCGACGTCGTTGAAGCGCACACCGATGTCGCGTTGCAAAAGTTCTTCGTCGTAGAACGGGCTTTTGGGATCGTTGGACAGCCGGTCGGGAAGCGTATCGGTCATCGTTAGTTATCCTAGTTGGCGAACCGGAAGTGCATGACATCGCCGTCCTGCACGACGTAGTCCTTCCCTTCGAGTCGCATCTTGCCCGCTTCCTTGGCGCCGGTCTCTCCGTCGCAAGAGATGTATGCGTCGTAGGCGATGGTTTCGGCGCGAATGAAGCCCTTTTCGAAATCCGTATGAATGACGCCGGCCGCTTGCGGCGCCTTCGTGCCCTTGGTGATCGTCCAGGCGCGCGCCTCTTTCGGTCCGACGGTGAAATACGTTACCAGATCGAGCAGCGAGTATCCGGCGCGGATCAGACGGTTGAGGCCCGGCTCGTCGAGGCCCATTTCGGCCAGAAAGGCATCGCGATCTTCCGCTGCCAGCGCCGAGAACTCGCTCTCGATCTTTGCCGAGATGATGACGACGGCCGCGCCTTCCGCCTTGGCGCGCTCCTCGACGGTCTTCGAATAGGCGTTGCCCTCGGCGGCGGCGCTTTCCTCGACATTGCAGACATAGACAACGGGCTTCGAGGTCAGAAGCTGCAGCGCCAGAAACGCCGGCAATTCTTCAGGCGTCATTTTTGCGAGCCGCGCCGGCTTGCCTTCGCGCAGCAGCAGCAGCGGCTTTTCCATGACGGCGAATTGCGCCTTGGCGTCCTTGTCGCCGGTCTTCGCCTTTTTCTCGATCTGCGAGATGCGCTTTTCAAGGCTTTCGAGATCGGCAAGCATCAGCTCCGTCTCGACCACATCGGCGTCGGCCAGCGGATCGATACGGTTTTCGACGTGCGTGATGTCGTCATCGACGAAGCAGCGCAGCACGTAAGCCACCGCATCGACTTCGCGAATGTGCGAAAGGAACTTGTTGCCGAGGCCTTCGCCCTTCGAGGCGCCGCGTACGAGACCGGCGATATCGACAAACGTCAGCCGCGTCGGAATGATCTCTTTGCTGCTCGCGATCGTGGCGAGCTTGTCGAGGCGCGGATCCGGAACGGCCACCTCACCGACGTTCGGCTCGATCGTGCAAAAGGGATAATTGGCTGCTTCGGCCGCCGCGGTTTGCGTCAGCGCATTGAAGAGGGTCGACTTGCCGACATTTGGCAGGCCGACGATGCCGCATTTGAAGCCCATTGGCGGGGAAATTCCGGTTGTGTTGTTCGTCCGTGGGTTAAGCGAGACGCGCCCTGTTGTGAAGTCAAATCGGCCACTTCTGCGGCCCTATGGCTCACTTGGTGAATTTGGCGAAGGCAAACGTGGAATAGCGATCGGGGCTCGGCAAGTTGGCCGTGTTCGACATGGCGTTGGCGAGCGCTTCTGAAATATGCGTCCCACCCTCGGCTTTGCGTACCGCTATGACGATGAACGGCCGCTGCCAGCTCGTGTCCGCATCTTCGCATTCGACGCACATATCGACGTAGCGGCCGAGATTGAGGGTCCACATTGGAATGCTGTCGCCGAGCGCGTCATCGAGCCAGCGCGCAATCCGAACTGCTCTGAGGCCGCCGCGCTGTTCCTCGCGCTCGACGTCGCCTTCCTGGCTCGCGAGCCCGACGGCAATCAGCCCGCGTGCCGCACCGAGGCCCTTCCTCAGTTGAGGGTCCAGAACTTCTTCCTGAATTTCCTTCGGCGACAAGCGCCGGTCGTTCTTTTCCAGTTCCGTCGTCGAACCGCGAACCCAGCCGTAGTCCTTGGTCAACACGACGACGTCGAAAAGCGCTTGCCTCCCGGCTCTGTCGGCGCCCTCGATCGGAAAGACGAGCGTGCGCTCGTTCCAGCGTTTGGCGATGATCCGTTTGACGCCGCTCTTATCTTTGGCGTTCGAGAAATAGGCGTCACGCGCCACCATGCCAAAGACGCCGATGGTGAACAGCAGCACGAGAATGCCGACGGCGGTTTCGAAGCGGCCACCAAAAAGAGCTCCCAGCCAACCCGGGCGAGCGTCTTCCTGATACTCCGACATCGGCACACCCCACATTGCAAACGGATCGGCCAGACGGCCTCACGAACCCTCGTCGCTGGACTTTCGCGCACCGAGCCACCTTTTCAGGTTCTCGGCAAGCGCCGACTGGCGTTTGGAGGTTCGTTCGCCGGCCGGGTGTGACGTGGATGCCGGAGTTTTGACGGGCTTGGACGATGCCGCCTCGCCCTCGTTGCGGGATTTGCCAGCCGCCTCGGCGCGCGGCTCGTCATAGAGGATGCGCGCCACGTCGCTGAGGAAACGGGCGTCATCGCCCTTGGCGAGATGTGGTGCGGCGTCCGAAACCGCATCGAGAAGGTCCGAAAGCCAGCTCCGCTCCGACTTGGCGAAATCGTTCAGAACATAATAGACGACCGCGTCCTTCGAGCCGGGATGACCGATGCCCAAGCGCACGCGCTTATAATCATTGTCGAGATGGGCGGAAATCGAGCGCAGGCCGTTATGCCCGGCATTGCCGCCACCAGCCTTCAGCTTGACCTTTCCGGGCGCCAGATCGAGTTCGTCATGGAAGACATAAACGTCGGAGAGCGGGATTTTGAGAAACCGCTGAGCATCGCCGACCGAGCGGCCGCTCTCGTTCATGAACGTCTCGGGCTTCAAAAGCAGAACGCGATCCGAACCGAGCGTGCCTTCCGACACGAGCCCTTGAAACTTCTTGCGCCAAGGTCCGAAGCCGTGACGCTCCGCAAGTCGGTCCAGCGCCATGAAGCCGATGTTGTGGCGATTGCCGCTGTGTTTATCTCCGGGATTTCCGAGGCCGACGAAGAGCTTCATTCGATGTTGCGCCTTCCGACTTGCCTTCGGCAAGCCGGCCGGAAGGCGCTGAACCTCGTCATCTTTCTTCCCGCGCCCGGCGGCCGGCTCCCCACCGGGGAGTCGCCGGGCGCCACAAAAAAGCGGCGCAATTTTCGAATTGCGCCGCTTTGCTTTTTACTTCTTCGCGGCGGGTTTCGCAGCGGCGGGCTTGGCAGCTGCGGGAGCCGCAGCCTTGCCGCCAGCCGGAGCTGCGCCCTTGGCGTCGGCGGCAGGCGCTGCTGCGGCATCCGTCGCTGTCGCTGTCGGCGTTTCTTCCTCGCCCTTCAGAGCGCCGGCGATCGTCGCGATGGTGAAGTCGCGGTTCTTGATCACGGGCGACACGCCTTCAGGCATGGCGACGGCCGAAATGTGAATCGAACGGCCGATTTCGAGACCTTCGAGGCTGATTTCGAAGAAGCGCGGAATCTTGTCGTACGGCGCGAAGACTTCGACATCGTGGCGAACGATGTTGAGCACACCGCCACGCTTCAGACCCGGCGACGCGGCTTCGTTCACGAAACGCACGGGGATCGACACCCGGGTGACGCCGTCCTTGCCGACGCGCTGGAAATCGACGTGCAGCGGCGTGTCGCGAACGGGATCGACCTGCACGTCGCGGGCGAGCACGATGTGCTTCTTGCCTTCGACATCGAGTTCGATTGCGGTCGAGGTGAAATGACCCTTGAGAACCTGCTTCCACAACTCGTTGTAGTCGAGGTTGATCGTTTCCGGGGTCTCTTGGTTGCCGTAAATAACGGCGGGTATGTTTCCATCGCGGCGAGCTTGGCGTGCGGCCCCCTTGCCGGCACGCGGGCGCGCCGTAGCCTTGAGCGAGATAAGCTCAGACATGGCATCGTCTCCGAGTGTTAAGCTCTTCCGCCTATCGGAAGAGCCAAAAGCCGCGAACCGGCCTCCAAGGGTGCCGTGCGGCGTCTCAGGAATGTCTTCATGAGATCGCGGGTGTATACCCGGGGTTCGCCCGGTACGCAATCCTCCGCCCGGCAAGGCTCGGGGCTGCGGCACTTGCGTCAGGCTGGAAAGTCGCTCCGAATATCAGCATATTAGAGGCTAAGCGTTCATCGCGTTGCACGTATTGACCCGTGGGGCGGGCCCGGAGAAACGTCAAATCATGGCTCGGAAGCCGATAAAGCGCCGTAGCGCGGCCGATCAGGATAAAATTATCGTTGAGGCACTTAGGGGCGTCGGCCGTCCCGTCAGCGCCTATGAACTCATCGAGCAGGTCCGTGGCAAGGGCGTCAGTGCCCCGCCGACGGTTTATCGGGCTCTACAACGCTTGATCGATGATGGCCTTGCTCATCGCCTCGAAAGCCTCAACGCCTTCGTCGCCTGCGAGCATCCGCACCATCACGGCAAGGCAGCGTTCGCAATTTGCGACGCCTGCGGCACGGTCAAGGAGTTCGACAACCCGGCAGCCGTAAAGAGCCTGCAGACCTGGGCCGGCAAGAATGACTTCAAGATCCGGACGATGACGATGGAATTGCGCGGCCGTTGCGCCGCCTGCGCATCGGGCGATATGGACTGAGTCCATTCCGCCCGATCAGGGTATTTGCGCTCTCGTTTGTTTCTACATGTCGAGCACGATGCGATAGCGCGCCTTGCCGTCGAGCAGGTGCTGCATCGCCTCGTTGACCTTCGCCAGCGGGAAGTGCTCGGTCTGCGGGAGAATGTTGTGACGCGCCGCGAAGTCCATCATCTTTGCCAACGTCAGCGGCGTACCGTTAGGCGAGCTCGAAATGCTTCGTTGAGCCATCATGAGATCGAAGGCGCCGATTGGGATCGGCTCGGTCACGGCGCCGGCGAGATGCAATCGCCCCTGCGGACGAAGGGTTGCCAGCATTGCGGCCCAATCGAGCGGCACGTTGACGGTGACGATCAGCAGATCGAGCGAAGCGGCGGCTTTTTTAATCGAAGCATCGTCGCGCGAATTGACGATATTGTGCGCGCCGAAGCCGCGCGCCTCGTCGGCCTTGGATCCGGTCGACGTGAAGGCAGTGACCTCACAGCCCCATGCATTGGCGAATTTCAGGGCGAGATGCCCCAGGCCGCCGATGCCGACGACACCGACACGATCTGTCGGCCGGATATCGTATGCCCGGAACGGCGTGAACACGGTGACGCCGGCGCAAAGCAACGGGCCCGCCTCACGCGCATCAAGGGTATCCGGAATAGGAACGGCCCATGGCCATTCGACACGAACACGGTCGGCGAAGCCGCCGTGGCGTCCGACGATCGTATCGGTTTGCGTCGGACAGAGATTTTGATGTCCGCCGATGCACTGCTCACAGTGCATGCAATTGGATGAAACCCAACCAACGCCGACGCGCTGTCCGATCGAAAGCCCTTTGGTATTACTTCCAAGCGCTGCGACCTTGCCGATGACTTCGTGTCCGGGAACGAGGGGATAAGACGTCATTCCCCACTCGTTTTTTATCATCGACACGTCCGAGTGGCAGACGCCGCAATGCTCGACGGCAATTTCTACGTCATCGGCGGCGAGAGGGCCCGGATCATATTCGAATGGTTCAAGGGGGCGGTTCGCTGCTGTCGCGGCCCAGCCTTTGATGGTCATGCGCAACTCCAGAATTTGCTGAATTTAG
>DATLJG010000244.1:0-5233 GCA_035538995.1 Hyphomicrobium sp.
CGAAGACGGCGAGAAGCAATATCGCTTTCATGCCGCCCTTCAGAGCTACAACGCACTTGAAGGACGCCATTTCGCCAATCCGTTCTTAGCGGAGCAAGCGGCGATCGCGCACGCAGTCTCCCGCCGGCGGCGGCCGCCATCCCAATCGCGAAACTGGAATGCAAGACCCTAGTCTTGGAAACTGTGGCCGGCGCTTTCGGGCGCCGGCTTTTTTGCGCGCGCCGTTGCCCGACAGATATGAGGCATCGTTTCGTCCTGCCTTGACATCAAACGCAGCAATCGACGATTGGAAAGGGCGGCATCACCGCCGGCATATTCCAACGTGCGGAGACATGCGTATGGAGGCTCATTTTTGGCCCGCGTTATATCCCGGTCTGATTGTCGGTCTGCTGTACGGTCTATCGTTACGGGGGCTGGTCAACATTGTCGCCGGAACGCTGGGAGGACTTGTCGGGTCCGCAATCGCATACTGGGCTTCGGTGACCTTCGGCTTCGACGAAGGCCTGGTCTCGGTCGTCAGTCTGGTTGTGCTCGCGTTTCTCGGCGCCGTTTGCGCCGTATACATAGCCCGCCTAATCACCGGGACTTCATCCACGGAAAACTAGCTCAGCCGTTGAACAATACGGCTAGCGATGAGAGCGCTCGCACCCCGAGGTTTGTCACGCGACTGTCGCCGATCCGTCGTCGATATTTCATCAAATCCTGAAATTCAACGATAGTCCCGGTGACGGAGGAGCTATGGCCGATTTGGCTGCGGCGGCTTTGATTTTCTGCACGCTTGCAACGATAACGCATCTCGTCACGATCGCACTTGCGGTTTGGCGACTCCTTTCGCATCGAAAACGGCGCGGATTACGTGCGTTACCGGTTACGATCATCCGGCCGGTCTGCGGGCTCGATCATTTCGATAACTTGACGCTTCGATCGACGTTCGGCCTTAAAGGCACACCGTACGAGATCATATTCTGCGTCGCGCGTGAAAGCGATCTGGCCGTTCCGCTCGTCCGTATGCTGATGGCTCAGCACCCGGAAATTCCGGCGCGTCTGCTCATCGGAGACGACACGCCAACGAGCAATCCGAAGCTGAACAACATCGTCAAGGGATGGGAAGCTGCGCGATATCCCTGGATCGTGCTCGCAGATAACAACGTGCTGATGCGGTCTGATTATCTCGATGATTTGTTCGCAAGTTTCGAGACGGATGTCGGATTGGTGTGTTCTCCGCCTGTCGGCAGTCATCCCGTCGGTCTTTGGGCCGAACTCGAATGTGCGTTTCTCAATACCTACCAGGCGCGATGGCAATCGGCGGCGGATACCGTCGGCTTCGGATTTGCACAGGGCAAATCGATGCTGTGGCGGCGCGATATTCTCGATGCCGCTGGCGGTATCGAAGCGCTGGGCAGTGAAATTGCCGAGGACGCCGCCGCGACGAAGATCGTGCGTGCTCATGGTTTGAACGTGCGCCTCGTCGATAGGCCGTTTGAACAACCGCTCGGGCCACGAACGTTGCGGCAGGTCTGGGATCGGCAAGTCCGGTGGGCTCGGCTGCGGCGCGCCACGTTTCGGGTTTTCTATGTTCCTGAAATCCTCGCCGGTAGCGTCTTTCCGATCCTCGCAGGCGGCGTGGCGGCGGCGGGCTATGGCATCGAGCCGCTGCTCGCGGTTTCATCGCTTGCGGCACTATGGTTTGGATCGGAAGCGCTGTTGGCCTGGGGCGCCGGCTGGCACTTGAGCAGGCTGTCTCCGCTCTCCTGGATGATGCGCGACCTCCTGCTGCCGGCCGTTTGGCTCGAAGGTTGGATCGGCGACACCTTCGTCTGGCGCGGAAACGACATGAGCGTCGCCAAGGATAGCGACGCGGAGCGAAGCGCGGCGCGCCGTGCGTTGGCAATGTTCAGCAGCGCCAACTAAGGCGACAGCCCGGATAAATGTAAGCGCATCGCATCCGCTCACATAGGCATTGCACAGGAGCTTCAGTCGCTGTTGCTCGCCGTTGACGGAGCACTCAAGCCCAGCGTGCGGCCGGCAAATCCCGCGGCATCGAAATACTTCGTATCGCCGACTGTCTGATAGTTGAGAATTGTGGCCAAGCCGGAGGGCGATGGCTCGGAAACGAGTGTCTTTTTTTCGAAGGTCGGCACGATGCCGTTGGGAAACGCTTCGGCAAGTGGCCGCCCAACGAGCTTGCCGTGGCTCATCGGAAGCAATCCCAGGATGGCGACGATCGTCTTGCCGATATCAGCATTGCTCGCGGGCGCCGGATCGACGAATCCGGATTTGAAGTCTGGGCCGTATGCAGCCATGAAGTTCGCCGTATCGGCGCGGCTGAAACTGCCGTGCATGCCCTGGCCTTGTTGCAGACCGGTGTCCGAAATCAATACGCCGCAAATCGAAGGTTTCGCGCAACCGGTCGCCCAGCTCTTGAAATTGACGATGATGGATGGCCGCTGCCCCAACGAGGTTCCGCTAAGATTGATTGCCGAAAGCGGGAGTGCTCCTGGAAAGTTACCGAGAGCGTCGTCGACGAAAAGACCGCTCACATAATCCTGGGCCAGCAGCGTATCTATGGTCTTCTGTACGAGATCCCGATCGCCATCGGGCACGTAAATGAAATCCGAGCCACCGTTCGCCGCGACGATCAATTTCGGCTTGTCTGGATCATCACCAATATATCCGTTCGCGTCCTTCGGGTGCATTCCGCTTGTGATGCGTTCGTTGGCGCTATCCGGATCCCACAGCGGCATGTTCAGCGCCGTGGCAATATCAATTGCGAGGAACCCCGGGGGCAACGCCGAATTGGGCACACCGGCATAGTCCGCTTTTGCGGCGCCGCTGGTCGCACTCTGCTTCGATATCGTGGAAAACCCATGATCCGAGGACACGATGATGTTGGTCGTATCCGCTAAGCCCAATTGACTAAGCGTGGTGCGGATCGCTGCGAGATTGTTATCGGCGTTGCGGATTGCGGCCATCGATGTCGGTCCATTGATGCCCGGCTCCAGCGTCAGGAAACTGTCGCCTTGATTGTGCTGGGTGCCGTCAGGATCGCGCGACCAGAAAACGATAACGAACGGCTTTCCGTCTGTCTTGAATTTCGGCAGGACGACTTTGGTGAGCACATCGGAGAAATAGGACTGCTGCGTGACGTTCGCGATCGTCGTTCCAGGCTGGTTCGCATCACCATGCTTGCCGTTGTCGCCGCGCGCCGGGGTCTTGATAGGAAGTCCGGTCGACGTCAACGCATCACTGACCCAGGGCGCCAGAGGAATCCCAACCTTTGAACCGGTAGCGTCATCCACGATGACGCTTGCGGCTCCATCGCGCGACGTATGATCGAAGACGAGCGTCGGCCCAAGTTTGCCGATGGCGGCGGTATTGAATCCCGCGCGATGCGCGACATGCAGGATTGTTTCCTCGTCAATGAAGTTTCCGGAAAAATGCTCGTCGATGTCGCCGATGATGGCATCGTTCTCGATGAAGGCGATACGCGCCGCGTCGGCGTTCTTGATCGGAAATCCCGCATAAAGAACATTTCCGAAAACGCCGGTATCACCAAGGTAATGGCCGGTGGCCATGCCGCTCGAATTGGGCATCGTGAACGTCGGAAAAAGCGAGTGGCTGTTGGCGAAATGGACGCCCTTATCGCGAATATCGGCGATCGTAGGCGCAAGTTCGGGCGTCACGATCTCCGCGCGCAACCCATCGGGGACGAACAGGATGACATTATGGCGGGACGGGTCGGCCGAAGCAGGCGCGATCCCGAAAATGAGAACAAGGAAAGGCAGCAGGAAAAGGCGAGTCGGCATCGGACCTAGCTATGGTTTGGCGTCACGAAAACGAGAGCAGCCAAATCTCGTAGGGCCCGTACGCGACAGTCCTGTGACGGCCCCCGAAACCCTCGGAGGTACCCAACTGCAAAGTTGGTCGTCAGCCATTCCCAAGGACCGCCGCTCGCGCAACAGGGCACGCATCAGCAATTGATTTACCACGAAGAACGGATGCCGTTCTGCGGCCCTCCCCCGGGCGCCGTGCGGCATTGTAGTGGAACTGATCGATGGACAATGATTGCGGCCAAGGCATACTGTCGGCGTCGCTCTGGTCACGAGCGCGCCGCCGAACCCTTCCGACCTGCAATAGCGTATCTTCCGCCATGTGAGCTTGTTTGCGATGGTTGAGACTCCGACCGCAGCCCTGAGTCCCGAAGGCCTCATTACGCTTCCAAGTCCGTACGCTCCGAAAGAAACCTTGGATCGTTTGGCCGCCACCATTGAGAGGCATGGCATGACGGTGATGGCCCGGATCGATCACGCCAGCGCGGCTGCCAAGGCCGGCTTGGACTTAAGGCCGACCGAAGTTTTGATATTTGGTAATCCGCGAGCCGGGACGCTCTTAATGCAAGCGTCGCAGCTTATCGGTATCGATTTGCCCCTCCGCGCGCTCGCCTGGCAAGACGCGGCGCAGCGAAATTGGCTGTCCTACATTGATCCGGCTTGGCTTGCGGGCCGACATGGGATTGCCGAGGTAACGCAAGGGTTTGTCGCTCAAATGGCCTCGGTACTCAAAGCCGTGACAGCCGAGGCAACGGCATGATCGGTATCCAAAGGATAGTGTCGCAGCGCGGAGCGTTTGGGCTCGATGTGCGTTATCCCAACCGATAGTCGAACGCATTCTCCCTCCCCCGGAAGCAAACTGCAAAGGAACAGTCCCATGAAGCCAGAATCGGTCAAAGCCCGGCGCAAGGCTCCCCTCTCTACGCCCTCGCTTTTCAATGATAACGCCATCAAAGATATCGCGGGCGCGCTGACCGTTCTCCTTTCCGATGTGTTCGCGCTCTATGTGAAGACGAAGAACTTCCATTGGCACATGTCGGGTCCCCACTTTCGCGATTATCACCTGCTTCTCGATGAGCAGGGAACGCAGATCTACAACATGACGGACGACATCGCCGAGCGCGCGCGCAAAGTCGGAGGCACGACCCTTCGATCGATCGGGCAGATCAGCAAGATGCAGCGCATTCTCGACAACGATGCCGACTATGTCTCACCCGAGGATATGCTGGCTGAATTACGGGACGACAACCTTCAGCTCGTCAAGTGGATGCAGGAAGTTCACGGCCTCTGCGATGAGCTCAAAGACGTCGCGACCGCGAGCTTGCTCGAAAACTGGATCGACGAAACTGAGCGTCGCGTGTGGTTCCTGTTTGAGGCGACCCGCAATAGCCCGAACGGTGCTT
>DATLJG010000245.1:0-2146 GCA_035538995.1 Hyphomicrobium sp.
GAGATCGACGGCGCTCCATGTTTTCAGCAGGTCGTCGGTGACACCGACGGCTAATCCGGCCTTGCCATCTTCGGTGACGCCGACAACCGCGACGATGCCGGAGCCGACCTGCTTCTTGCCGTCATCGATCAGGCCGCGCAGATCCTTCGGATTGAGGCCCTGCACCGTACGCGCCAGCAGCTTGACGTTGCCGACGCTGCGGACGGCATCGGCCTGCTCCGAGGCGTTGCCACCAGCTCCGAGCGCGAGCTGCCGCTTGGCGTCGGCCAATTGTTTTTCGAGGGCTTTGCGTTCTTCAACCAAGTGCTTCAGCCGTTCAACGAGATCTTCGGGTCGTGTTTTCAAAACGCCCGCCGCTTCTTTCAGGCGCGCGTCCTGCTCGTCGAGATAGGCGCGTGCACCGGCTCCCGTCAGCGCTTCGATACGGCGAACGCCCGCCGCGCTGCCGCTTTCGGCAACGACGCGAATAAGTCCGATGTCGCCCGTGCGCGAGACGTGCGTGCCGCCGCAGAGCTCGACGGACCACGCTTTGTTGGCGCCAGGGCGCGTCGATCCCATCGAAACGACGCGGACTTCGTCGCCGTATTTCTCACCGAACAGCGCCATCGCGCCCGAGGCGCGCGCTTCGTCCAACGCCATCAGTCGCGTGACGACCGGCGTATTTTCAAGCAGCACTTCGTTGGCGATATCCTCGACGGCTTTGATTTCTTCGGCGGACATCGCCTTGGTGTGCGAGAAGTCGAACCGCAATCGGTCGGGAGAGACGAGCGAGCCCTTCTGGGCGACGTGTGTGCCGAGCACCTGGCGAAGTGCTTCATGCAGAAGGTGCGTCGCGGAATGATTGGCGCGCGTCGCCGATCGGCGCGTGTGATCGACCTCAAGTTCGACGGTGTCGCCGGTCTTGAAACTGCCCTTCTCGACCTTGCCGACATGGACGAAAAGATCGCCGAGCTTCTTCTGCGTATCGGTGACGCGGAACAGCGCGCCTTTCGGGCCTTTGACAAGGCCCTGGTCGCCGACCTGACCGCCGCTCTCGCCATAAAATGGCGTCTGATTGAAGATGAGCGCGCCGTCCTCACCTGCCTTGAGTTCGGCCGCTTCCTTGCTTCCCGCGACGATGGCGGTGACGACGCCCTCAGCCGTCTCGGTATCGTAGCCGAGAAATTCCGAAGCGCCGGTTTTGTCCTTGATCTCGAACCACTGACCTTCAGTGGCCGCTTCGCCGGAGCCTTTCCAGGCGGCTTTCGCGGCTTCCTTCTGCTTCTTCATCGCGGCGTCGAAGGCTTTGGTGTCGACGGTGATGCCGCGCGGCTTCAGCGCGTCTTCGGTGAGGTCGAGCGGGAAGCCGTAGGTGTCGTAGAGCTTGAACGCGACGTCGCCGGGAAAGATCGAGCCCTTCTTCATGCTCGCGGAGCTTTCGCCCAACAGCTTCAGTCCGTTGTCCAGCGTGCGCTTGAACTTTGTTTCTTCGAGCTTCAGCGTTTCGGTAATCAGCGGCTGCGCGCGCACGAGTTCGGGATAGGCGTCGCCCATCTCGCGCACGAGCGACGGCACGAGGTGATACATGAGCGGCTCGGCGCAGCCCATTTGATGCGCATAGCGCATGGCGCGGCGCATAATGCGGCGAAGCACGTAGCCGCGCCCTTCGTTCGAGGGCAGCACGCCATCGGCAATGAGGAAGCTTGTCGAGCGCAGATGGTCGGCGATGACGCGGCGCGCGACGCTCAAAAATTCGGGGCTCGCATCGCCGCCTGTTTCCTTGGCACCTGCCTTCGCGGCTTCCTGGCGGATCGTTTGAATCAGAGTCTGAAATAGATCGATATCGTAGTTGTCGTGCTTGCCCTGCAGAACGGCGGCGAGGCGTTCGAGGCCCATGCCGGTGTCGATCGATGGGCGCGGAAGATCGATGCGATCGCCGGGCGCACGCTGCTCGAACTGCATGAACACGAGGTTCCAGATTTCGATAAAGCGATCGCCTTCGGAATCAGCCGAGCCCGGCGGTCCGCCCGCAACCTTGTCGCCGTGATCGAAAAAGATTTCCGAGCACGGACCGCAGGGGCCGGTGTCGCCCATCTGCCAGAAGTTGTCGCTCGATGCGATGCGGATGATCCTGTCGTCGGAGAAGCCGGTGATCTTCTTCCAGATT
>DATLJG010000246.1:0-27281 GCA_035538995.1 Hyphomicrobium sp.
CTTGGTATCGTGGGCCGTATACCCTTGATCCATTTCGACGCCCGGAGTGGTGAACCAGTTATATCCGCCGTCCACGCGCAAGTACCAGCCTGCTGAAGCGGCCGGCATCGGGGCCATTTCGGGTGCATCCTTGATGCTGCCACCGTAAAGGTCTGCAGCCGACGCACTCAGGGCACTGCCGAGGACGAAGGCTGCGCCGAGAAGCAAAACTTTTCGTGCGCTGAACATGTTTCATTCCCTTAAGCTCCGGCTCGACGCCTTTTCGCGCCGGTCCGGATTTTGAACTGCTCCGACAATGGACAAGAACGCTTAAGGGACACTTAATCGGCGTCGGGAAATGGAACGGGCGTGTCGCGCGGGCAATCGCTAACGAGAGGTAAACGCGGTACGGCGCGAGATCGACGGCGCGAATGTGATTGCGATGTGACGCGCGCACGATCGCGCGCTGTGCGATTTGCGACGCACACTGTCCTTTTTATCGTGCGATGAGACTGAAGCCTTCGTTGCTTTAAGCGGCGGCGGATTCCACGGCTTCGACAATGTCGCCGACGATGGTGGAGACGACCTGCTCGTCATCGCCTTCCGCCATGACGCGAATGACCGGCTCAGTACCGGACGGACGGATCACCAATCTTCCGTTCTCGCCGAGCTTGGCCTTGGCGCCTTCAATGGCCTGGACGACGCGCTTGTCGTCGAGCGGCTGGCCGTTCGCGTAGCGGACGTTCCGCAGGATCTGCGGCAACGGATGAAACCGGTCGCAGACTTCCGACACCGGCTTTCCGGTGGCGACGACGCAAGCCAGAATTTGCAGGGCCGAAACCAAGCCGTCGCCCGTCGTCGTGAAATCGGACAGAACGATGTGACCGGATTGCTCGCCGCCGACGTTGAACCCGTGCTTGCGCATGTGCTCGGTCACGTAGCGATCGCCGACAGGCGTGCGGGCGAGCGAAAGTCCGATCGACTTCAGGTAGCGTTCAAGGCCGAGGTTGCTCATCACGGTCGCGACGATGCCGCCAGCGGTCAGTTGGCCCGAGCGGAGCCAGCTCTCGGCGATGACGGCCATCAACTGATCGCCATTTACGATCTGGCCCTTCTCGTCAACGATCACGACGCGATCGGCATCACCGTCGAGCCCGATGCCGATATCGGCGCGGAATTCCTTGACCTTTTCGACAAGCGTCTCGGGTGACGTCGATCCACAGTTGAGGTTGATGTTGAGGCCGTTCGGCTCGACGCCGATCTTGATGACCTCGGCGCCGAGTTCCCAGAGCGCTTCGGGGGCCACCTTGTAGGCGGCGCCGTTGGCGCAATCGATCACGATGCGAAGGCCCGCCAGACGCAGATGCTTCGGC
Organism: Hyphomicrobium sp.; assembly: GCA_035538995.1. GTDB lineage: Bacteria > Pseudomonadota > Alphaproteobacteria > Rhizobiales > Hyphomicrobiaceae > Hyphomicrobium_B. Next base: position 1,353 of record DATLJG010000246.1, read on the forward strand.
ATCGTGCGCTTCGCGAATTCGATATAGCGTTCCTGGGCGCTCTCGACCCGGGTGGCGCGGCCGATATTCTCCGCCGGAACCAGGAGCGTGTTGGAGTCGGATTCGATCAGATCCTCGATCTGGTGCTCCATCTCGTCCGAGAGCTTGTAGCCGTCGGGATCGAAAAGTTTGATGCCGTTGTCGTGCGCCGGATTGTGCGAGGCCGACAGCATGACGCCCAAATCGGCGCGCAGCGATCGCGTCAGCATCGCGACAGCAGGCGTCGGCATCGGGCCGAGCAGAAAGACGTCCATGCCGACCGAGGTAAAGCCCGACATCAGCGCCGCCTCGAGCATGTAGCCGGACAGGCGCGTATCCTTGCCGATGACGACACGGTGCCGATGGCTGCCGGAGCGGAACGCGGTGCCAGCGGCCATGCCGACTTTCAAGGCGAGTTCAGACGTCATCGGGTAGCTGTTGGCTAGCCCGCGAATACCGTCTGTCCCGAAAAACCGGCGTGACATGTCTTCTCCCGACGTTGGTAATGAGGGACCGGCGCTGCCCCCCAATTCAGAATCCTAAAAAATACCGTCAAACATTCACTCGGAACATAGCCCCGGAACGCGATTGCCGCGGATTGTCGGCCACACTGACCGCAGATCGGCCCATCATGCCATTTGGAAGGTTGAGCTATCGCAAATTTCCAATCATTTTCCCCAACGTTGTACTAGCACGTCCTGTCACCCTGGCCATATGGGAAGGTCTTGGAGGGGGCCACGGAATCGGCCCATAGGTCGGCTAATGATCAGGGCGACGTGCCGGCAGGGGCAGAGGGCTGGGCCGGCAGATCGAGGGGTAAACGGTTTATGGCAGTGTTTCTGGCGGTTGCGAACCGCAAGGGCGGCGTCGGCAAATCCACCGTCGCCGTGATGCTGGCGCACGCGCTGGCGGTCCACGGGGGCAAGCGCGTTCTGCTCATCGACCTCGATTCACAGTGCAATGCGTCTCTGATCCTGATGGGTGGCCAGGGCTGGAACGAGGCCCGCAAGGCTGGGCGGTCGATCGCCGATTATTTCTATGACCTCTTTGACGGCGTGCCCGCCAATGCTCGCGATTATGTGGAGAAACATGTCGGCGACGTGTCCGCTGCGAACGGCAAGCCGGCGCCCATCGCAATCGTGCCGGGATCGCTGCTGCTGGAGGACATCCAGGGCGAGTTGTATCTAAAGCAGGCGAGCCAGAGCAACATTCCCGACGTCGTCGCCAACCGCGTTCGCGGCCGCATGGAAGGCCTGATCCGCCGCTTCGAAGGCGACTACGACGTGGTCATCCTCGATTGTGCGCCGGGTCTGTCGTTCGCCGCACTCGCCGCACTGAAAACCGCCGACAAGGTGATTGTCCCTTTCCGCCCGGACTATGTTTCGCAGCTGGCCGTGGACCGGGTGGCGATGCTGATCGAGGACACGCGCAATCTCGACGATCTGTCGGAAATTCCTGTCGAAGAGCGCCGCTACGTCTGCCTTGCGAACTATGTGCGCAATGACGACAAAGATTATATGATGATCGAGGAAATCAGCCTCGTGCATCCGGTGATGGAGACGTTTCTGCCGCAGCGAAACGGGATCGCCAACGCCTTCGACTACATCGGCCAGCTCCGTTCCATCGATGCGAAGTACTCGGACGCCGCCGGCGACGTTAAAGAGCTTTACCAAGAGATCGCGAGACTTATTGATACGGTCGCCGCGAACAAGAAGTCCAAGGTCGCGGTTTCGTAAGCCATCACATTCAGAGCGCATCGATCATGAGCAAAGGCACGCAGCTCTGGCCCGGCGATAAGATGCGCAGCTTCTTCAGCGCATATATCCGTCGTGAGACCTCGCTTGACGACGTGGCCGTCGAACGCCTGTCGGCGGCGCTGACCAAGGCGGTCAACCGCATGCTGGTCTGGGAAACGCCGGAGGATGCGGTTCCCGCCGCAGCGGCGGAGAAACCTGCCAAGGCGCAGGCCGAGCCGTTCAATCCCTATCGGTTCTCGGCACTCGTCGTGCTCGCCAAGCAGGGACGCAGCGGCTTGCTCAAGCGGCTGCAGGAGATCAAGTCGGCGGAGAACCTGCGGGCGTTCGCCGAAGCTCAGCATGTTCCGGTCGATGCCAAGGTCAAACGGCTCGATGACATTCGCAAGGCCATCGTTGCCGCCGTCGAACAGCGTCTGGCGGACAGGAAAGCCGCCGCAAGCTGAAGCCGGGCGGCTCGGCACCATTCCCTTCGGAGTTTCCCCATGACCGTCGAAGCACAACGCGATCAACCTGTGCTTCGCCGCTCCATTGGCACGACGCAACTGGCGCTCTATGCGCTCGGCAGCATGGTCGGGTCCGGAATCTACGGGCTGATCGGGAAAGCTGCGGGCGCCGCCGGATCGGCCGTGTGGCTGTCGTTTCTCGCGGCGCTCGTCGCGGCATTGCTGACATCGCTTTCCTATGCGTCGCTCGGCTCCCGCTATCCGCGCGCCGGGGGTGCGGCGTACGTCACCGACCGCGCATTCCGCCTGCCGGTCTTGAGCTTCACGATCGGGCTGGCGCTGGTCGCGTCGGGGCTGACGTCCATCGCGACGCAATCGAAAATCTTTGCGGCGATCGTTGCCGACCTCGCGGGACTGGAAGCCTTGTCTCCGACGGTCATCGCCATCGGCTTCCTTCTCATTCTTTCCGGCATCGTGTTCCGGGGCATCCGCGAAAGCATGTGGTTCAACGTCGTCTGCGCGCTGATGGAAGTTTCGGGACTGTTGCTCATCATCGCGTCCGGCCTCTCGTATTGGGGCACGGTCGATTACTTCGAAATCCCGCCCGAACGCGCCGCTGAAGGATTGCCGCTCGTCGTCTTGCAGGCTTCGGTTCTGGCGTTCTTCGCCTTTATCGGCTTCGAGGATGCCATCAACGTTGCCGAGGAATGCCGTGAACCTGAGCGCACAATCCCGCGCGGGTTGATTATCGCGACCCTGGCCGCTGCCTTTCTTTATGTCGCCGTTTCGATTACGGCGGTCTCCGTGGTGCCGTGGCAGGAACTCGCGACGGCACCGAGCCCGCTCACAGCCGTCATGCAGCGCAGCGCTCCCAGCATTCCTCCCGGAGTGATGACGTTCATCGCGCTTTTCTCAGTCGCGAACACCGCGCTCGTCAATTACGTGACCGCCTCCCGGCTGATCTACGGTATGTCGGGGCAAGGCCTGCTGCCGAGCCTCGTCGGACGCATTCATGCGACGCGACGAACACCGCACATCGCCATCGCCGCGCTGCTTGCCTTGCTGCTGCTTCTTGCGATCGCCGGTCAGATTGCCGATCTGGCGGCCGCGACGGTGCTGCTGCTGCTCGTCATCTTCATCGCGGTCAACGCCTCGCTCGTCGTTCTGAAGCGGCGTCCCGGCGAAGCGCGAGGCAGCTTTGAGATTCCGCTGGCGTTGCCGATTGCCGGAGTCGCGGTGTGCGCCATTCTTCTGGTCACGCGACTGGCAAGCTCGGACTGGCGCGCGCCCGCACTCGCTGCGGCGCTTCTGGCGGGCATTCTCGCCATTTACGTTTCGCTGCGGCTGACGAAGGCGAGCGACCGCTAAAGATCAATTCTCTACGTTTCTAGCCGAGGCCGTTTTCCGTGCCGGCAACGCAGGCGCGCCAGACTTCGATCGCCTGTTTCGTCTCCTTGACGTCGTGGGCGCGGATGATCTGCACACCCGCAGCGGCTCCGGCGATGGCGCAGGCGAGCGATCCGGGCACGCGATCCTTGGCATCATCTACGTTGCAAAGCTGCCCGATCATCTTCTTGCGGCTGGCGCCGAGCAGGATCGGAACGCCGAGCCCGTGATAGAGCGAGAGCCCGGCCATGACCGCGACGTTGTGGTGGAGATGCTTGCCGAAGCCGACTCCGGGATCGGCAATGATCTTCGCCTTTGGAATTCCCGCAGCGACACACGCCTGCACGCGGCTTTCGAGATAATCGAATACATCCAATACGACATCGTCGTACTGCGGATTGTCGTTCATCGTTTTCGGATCGCCCTGGGCGTGCATCACGACGACCGGCAGTCCTGTCTCGGCGGCGACGGCGAGCGAGTCGGAATCGTGCGTGAAGGCGGAGACGTCATTCAGGATGTCGGCTCCGGCGGCCGCTGCCCGGCGCATCACCTCGGCTTTGCGCGTGTCGATGGAAAGCACAACATCGGTCTTGGCGCGCAAGCCTTCGATGACGGGAATGACGCGGCGCAGTTCTTCGTCCGGGGGGACAAAGTCCGCCTGCGGGCGCGTGCTCTCGCCGCCGATATCGAGAATGTCGGCGCCTTCGGCGACAAGCTCCAAGCCATGGGCGATGGCTTTCTCGGCGCTCAGATGCTCGCCGCCGTCGGAAAAACTATCCGGGGTGACGTTGACGATGCCCATGATGCGCGGGCGATCGAGCGAGAGCCCGGCAATGCGCGACCGCGACGAGGACAACTCGTCCAGGATATCGGCCGCAGCCAGCGCTTCACGCCCCCAATCCCCGCTGAAGGCGTCGCCAAGCACAATTGTCCGCCGCTTCGTCTCCGGTGACGCGCGTGTCAGCACGTCGAGGGCGGCGAACGACAGCCGGCTGCCGGCAAGCGGCAGACCTTTCCACTCGGGGATTTCGGCCTCGTCGACGGTACGCCGCTGCGAGCGGTCCCAGAAGATCGCGGTGGGCTGGAGATAGATCGAGCGTTTCATCGGTGAAAATGCCCTCCGCACCGATCATCTCGCCACGCGCCATTTTCCCCCTCTCGGAGCGGGGGGTTCGAACTGAGAGACATCGTCAAAATGTTCATTCGTCGCTCGATCATTCAAAACTTCCGACAGTCCGCAAGCGTCTTCACCCACCCTGAACCCCTCCCCGTCAAGGGGAGGGGGATTCTTCCGGCTCTCGGAGAGTTAGCGGTGAACCCCTTCAAACGAAAAGCGGCCGCGAAGTTATCGCGACCGCCCGGTATTTCCTAGCGAGCGTTAGCCCTGCGGCTGCGGCTCTGGCCCGATGTCGATGCCGCTGGTCGGCTCACCACGCGGACGTGGAGGCTGGCGACCGGCCGAGGGAACGGCAGAGCCCGCAGGCCCCTTGGAGCCGTCGTCATCGTTGCGGCGGGCGATTTTATCGCCGCGCATGATCGCCTGACACTCTTCGCCGGTGATCGTCTCGTATTCCATCAGCGCTTGCGCCATGGCTTCGAGCTCAGCCTTGTGCTTGGTCAGCACTTCCCAGGCTTTCTTCTCGCCGGTCGTCACGATCCGCCGCGTTTCCTCATCGATGAGCTTGGCGGTTTCCTCGCTCATGTTCTGCTGCTGCGTGATCGAATGACCGAGGAAGACTTCCTGCTGGTTCTCGGAATAGAGCAGCGGACCGAGTATGTCGCTCATGCCCCATTCGGTGACCATCTTCTTGGCGATGTTGGTCGCCTGGCTGATGTCGCTCGAAGCACCGGTGTTCAAATGCTCGCGGCCGTAGATGATCTGCTCGGCGACGCGGCCGCCGAAGGCCATTGCGATTTTGCCTTCGCACCACTGCTTCGAATAGCTGAGGCGATCGCGCTCCGGCAAACTCATCGTCACGCCCAGCGCACGTCCGCGCGGGATGATCGTCACCTTGTGCAGCGGATCGTTGCCCGGCACGACGAGGTTGACGATGGCGTGGCCAGCCTCGTGGTAGGCGGTCGCGAGTTTCTCTTCCTCCGTCATGGCCATGGTCTTGCGCTCGGCGCCCATCATGACCTTGTCTTTGGAATCCTCGAACTCGGCCTGCGTCACGAGACGCTTATTGCGGCGCGCGGCCAGCAACGCCGCCTCGTTGACGAGGTTGGCGAGATCAGCGCCCGAGAAGCCGGGCGTGCCGCGCGCGATCACCTTCGGATCAACGTCGGGCGCCAACGGCACCTTCTTCATGTGAACGCGCAGGATCTTTTCGCGGCCGACGACATCGGGATTCGGCACGACGATCTGACGGTCGAAACGGCCGGGACGCAGCAGGGCCGGATCGAGCACGTCGGGGCGGTTCGTCGCCGCGATGATGATGATGCCTTCGTTGGCTTCGAAACCATCCATCTCGACCAGCAACTGGTTGAGCGTCTGTTCGCGCTCATCGTTGCCGCCGCCGAGACCGGCGCCGCGATGACGGCCGACGGCATCGATTTCGTCGATGAAGATGATGCACGGTGCATTCTTCTTCGCCTGCTCGAACATGTCGCGCACACGGCTGGCGCCGACGCCGACGAACATCTCGACGAAGTCGGAACCGGAAATCGTGAAGAACGGCACGTTGGCTTCGCCGGCGACGGCGCGGGCGATCAGCGTCTTGCCGGTGCCCGGAGGTCCGACGAGCAGACAGCCGCGCGGAATGCGTCCGCCGAGACGTTGAAATTTCTGCGGGTCGCGCAGGAACTCGACGATCTCTTCGAGATCGGCTTTGGCTTCATCGACGCCCGCAACATCTTCGAACGTCACGCGGCCGTGGCGCTCGGTCAGAAGTTTCGCGCGCGATTTGCCGAAGCCCATTGCGCGTCCCGAACCCGACTGCATCTGGCGCATGAAAAAGATCCACACGCCGATGAGCAGCAGCATCGGGAACCAGCTCAGGAGAATGCTCGTAATCGATTGCACTTCATCCTCTGAGGGCCGCGCCTTGAACTTCACACCCTTCTCACGCAGGCGCGTGACGAGGTTGGGGTCTTCGGGGGCGTATGTCGAGAACGCCACCTCGTTTGACGACGCATCCCGCTTGGTGCCGGTGATGCGGTTTCCGGAAATAACGGCTTCCGACACAGTACCTTTATCGACCGCGTCAAGGAACTCCGAGTATTGAATCTCGTTCGTGTGCCGTGTCTGGCTCGGGTTGCTGACCAGATTGTACAAGGCGAGGAGCAGGACGAACAGCGCCGCCCAAATCGCAAGTTTCTGATAATTAGGGTTCATTTGGTTCCCTGCTGACACCAGGCGCAATTATGGCGCTCTGGGCTTCGGCTGCCGTCGGGCGCCGAATTGCGCGTTTAACATAGGGGGCACGGCACATCCGCACAAGTTCGGGCATTGCACCTGATAAATGTGACCGGCCGTAGCATGCGGCCAATTCGTTAATAAGCAGCCGAAAGTTCCAAAATGTTGAGTTCGCAACCTGCCTCATGCAGCGGCGGCTGAGGTGCGGCAGCGAATGGTACGAGCGAGGGCACCGCGACCAACTCCTGCCCCAGCCAGAACGACGGCAGCGCGTGTGCAGCGCGCGACGGCGGGCGACGGCCGCGCAACAGGTGTCCGGCGACTTTCGCATAGTCGTCGGCGCCCAAAGGCCTGACCCGAACCGGCCCCGACGCCTCCGGCGTCCGGCGGACGATAAATCGCCGGTCCCAGGCGCGGCTCTCTCCGGGCGAAAGCTCGATCTCCGCTTCATCGAGGCGTCCCGCTTCCCGCCAGACGCGGACGAAGCGGCCGCCGCCGGAAATCATCGCGCCGCCGAGCGTCGCAGTCGTTTTGCTCTCCGTTTGCAGACGTCCGGCGAGGTCTTCAATCTCGGAAAGCTGCGGCCGTTGGCTGGCCCCGCCGTAGCGGGCAATGAGCCGCGCCAGGAGGCGTTGGCGCAGCAGCCCCGGCCCCTGACGAAAAGCCTCGCGATTGAAGGCGGCGAAGACTTCATTGCCGAACGACAGCGCAAGTGTCTCGACAAAGCGATCCTCGGCGTAGCGAAGAGCTGCCTCGGCGTCTCCGAGACGCCGTGCCGAGGTGGCGATCGCCGCCGGGCTAATTCCAGCGGCGTCGAGCGCGGGAAGAAGATTGCGAACGCGAACGCGCTCATAATGCTCGTCGCTGTTCGTCGGGTCTTCGACAGCCGCAACGCCTCGCGCTTCCAGCGTCGCGATCAGACGAGATTTCGGAAACGCCAGCAGCGGCCTGACGAGGCGGATCGGTGAGCCATTTTGCAGAGGGCGCTCCGGGCGCATCGCGGCCAGCCCCGTCACGCCCGCGCCGCGTGCGAGCCGCATGGCGAACGTTTCCGCCTGATCATCGGCGTGATGGGCGGTGACGACGGCCGCATTGTCCGTTCCGAAACTCCGCGCATGCGCATCGAGCAGGCGGTAACGCGCGTTTCGGGCTGCCTCGGCAAGACCGGTGACAGGCTTTTTATCCGTCCAGTGAAGAATGGCGTGCGGCAATCCCAGGCGCTTCGCTTGCTCCGCGACATAGGCGGCCTCAGAAGCCGATTCCGCGCGCAGTCCATGATCAACCGTTGCCACTGAGACCGTCGGAGTTGCGCTGTCCTTGCGGGCAAGCCATTCGGCGACGAGAACGAGCAGCGCCATGCTGTCCGGACCGCCCGATACCGCCAGGACGATCCGATCAAACCGCGAAAGACATTCGAGGGCGCTGTCCGCTTCGGTCAGCGCAATGGGTAACTGCGCCTCTCGTTTCATCGCTCCTGCGTACTCTACGACTGGCAGCCGACGCGCTGGCGTTCGCTCTGGGCGCGGGCCTTGACGCTCGACGACGCCGTCGGGAACTTGGTGAGCAATTCGCCGAACGATGCACACGCGGCGTCTTTCTGACCAAGCCGATCGAGAGACATCGCCAGCTTCAGCAGACTATCAGGTGCTTTCGGACTGTTTCCATAAGTTTGATAGCCTTTCAGAAACGAGCTGGCGGCCGCTTTATATTGGCCGCGCACGAAATGCGTTTCGCCGAGCCAATACTGGGCGTTGCCGGAAAGCGAGTCATTCGGGAATTTCGCCAGAAAGGCGTCGAAGGCCGTTTCGGCGGCGCCGTAGTCACGCTGGAGGAGATAGCCGTAGGCCGTCTCATACAGCTGCTTGGGATCGTTGCTCGTATCGCTGGCCGGCGCCAGTGCGGCGGTCGCGACGGCCGATGCCGGAGGCTGGCCTCCTTGTGCCGATGGCGGCGCCATGTTCTGCGGCTCAGCTGCCGTGCTGCTCAGCAGACCGCCGATCGCATCATGGTCACGCGATACGGTGGTCGAGCCGAAGCCGTTACCGTTGGCCGGTGCAGCGTCCGATTGCGGATACGACGGCTCGCTGGCCATCGCGGTATCCGTCGACGGTGCGATTGCCGATCGGCGCGGCGAACCGCCGAGGCTGCGCACCTGGTCGGAAAGCTGCTGCACCTGACTGGTCAACGCGCGGACCTGCGTTTCAAGCCCTTCGATTCTTGCGGCATCGCCATCGCCGCCCGCCGCCGACCCCGGATAGGGCGCCGGTGCCGCGCCGCCGTTTTTCGCGAGCGTCTCAAGGGTGCCGACCACGACCTGCATGTCGATCAGTTGTTCTTCCAGCGTCTGGACGCGGGCCTGCAGCCCGGCATCGGCTGCGGCTGCGGCCGGTCTTGCCTTCTCTTTCGACTGCGCGAACGCCGGCGTCATGGTCAACATCACGACCATCGCTGCCGCGGAAAGTCCGCATCCGGCTGGAAGCAGCTTAAACTTAGCCATGTCCCGGCTCTGCTCCGTTTGCTTCAAATAAGGTTCATTGATTCGAGCATCGACGAACGCCGCATTCGACGGGCGTGCATCAGCCTTTGTCGTGCTCCCGATCTTCGGCGAAATCAATTGAAGAGTCATGTGCTTCCCCCGCCGGTGCGGCGATTGCGGACGGACCGGTCCGCGTCATTGCTGCACCTGCTCCGAGACGCTGCCCTCACTGCCGTCTCGCATCGCGGCGTTGGCGCGCCGTGCCAGCGAGTCCTTAGCGCTGGTGCGCACCGGTTGCAGATCCCGAAGGTCATTGATGAAAACTTCGGCGTTGCGATTCTCCGCACGACATAGTGCGGACGCGCATATGGCGAGGCGATCATCGGTCCCGACGGGGCGAATTTCGATTCGCAGCGGATCGAGGCCGGCCTCTATGAGTTGATCGCGCACGGCTTCGGAACGTTGCTGGGACAGCATCCGCGCCGTCGTTCGATCGCCGCCGTCGTCGGCACGACCGATCACTGTAACCGTGAGGGCCGGCCGGACTTTCAGCCAACGCGCCTGATTCTTGATGATGCTTCGCGCCCGGCCGCCAAGAGTCGCGCTGTTCTCCGCGAAGAAAACCCTGTCGCCGACGGTGATGAGGAATGCGTGGCGGTATTCCAATGTGCGCTCGGCTGCCTCAGCCTGAATCGCAGCACGCACAGCGGCGCGATCTCCGTCATCGCTATCGAGAGACAGCAAGGCACTGCGGGCTCGCGATGCTTCGGGCGAAGTCGGAAACACGGCGATGAGCTTGTTGAAAAGCCGTCGCGCCGATTCATCGGCATGATCTGCGGCGGCATCCATGCCGTCCACGAGAAGCTCTTCCGCTGTTTCGCCGTTGGCGGCGTCATCATCCTGAGCCGCAACCGTCAAAGGAAATGCGAGCATGAAGGCGAAGACCGCCGACACGACGCCAATCACTACCTTTGATGACCGCAAATCGTACATTTACCGAGCACAGCAATTCGAATGTGCCGCCCTTATGCTCGTCCAATAGGGCCAAACTTTGCCATTATAAGAAATGGTTAAAGGTATTCGCGCGTGTGGCCAATTTGAACCAACGCAGTCAAGACGCGGCCTAGCTGGCGACGCCTTGGCGGCCCGATCTGAAAATGCTGCAAAAGCAAATGGGCTTAGCGCTGGCTGACGACGCCGCCGTTGTTCAGCACCGTTTGAGCGCGACGGTTCTGCGACCAGCAGGAGATGTCGTTGCAAACCGCCACCGGACGCTCCTTGCCGTAGGAGATCGTGCGAATGCGGGCACCGTTGATGCCATGCTGCGAAAGGAAGTTACGCACGGTCGTCGCTCGGCGTGCGCCAAGCGCGATGTTGTATTCGCGCGTACCGCGCTCGTCGGCGTGGCCTTCGATGGTGATCGCGTATTGCGAATACTGCTGCAGCCACTGCGCCTGCTTCGTCAGAGTCTGCTGCGCTTCCGGCGTCAGGTCGATCGAGTCGGTCGAGAAGTAGACGATGTCGCCAACGTTCTGGCTGAAGTCACGCTGCGAACCCGGGGTCGCGGCGCCGTACTTACCGCTCAACGAATCAGGTTGCAGTTCCTTGTTGCTGGCGCACGCACCGAGAGCTGCCGCAAGAATCGACACAGCGGCGAGGCGCAGCCCCAAGCTCCGCGCAATCGGTGCCAGCATTTCGTCTATCCCTTTCGTCTCGACCGCAACCCTCGGGCAAGGCACATAACGTCTAATGTGCGCCATGAGTTGCGATGCTTGTGCCCTGTGCGTCTAGTGGAGCGTTCGGCCGAAAATAAGGCCAAATCCACGGATTCACAGCGAATTCGCATCCATTGGAAACCCAAAAGCCACCGTCCGAACGCACTTCGTCAGCCGGCAAACGATCTGTAGCAGCGCGCGCTGTTTGTGCGTGTGCGACCAATTCGATTTGGGCAGCTTATCCCAATGCGAAATACCGCCATACCGAAACCATATTTCGGACTCGGTTTTTCCTCGATATTCACCGGCCAAAAAGCAGGCCGTAAAAAAGCTCAAGACCGAGATGGTGGCGAACGAATCACCAGCAGCTCGGCCTTGAATATCGGTATGAAAAACGCAGTACTCAGAAAGTCAGGCCATGCTTAGCGCACAGCCTGCTCCAAAGCGGACGGACCGCCTAGCTTCATTGGCTGATGCTCAACTTCTTTCCGGCATGCGCCGAGAGCAACAGCTGTCAAAGCTGCGGCAAGAACGATTGCGCTCTTCATGTTTAGTCTCCTTTGATGGCAGATCGCTATTAGCGAACGGCCTGTGCACTAGCGGTGGGACCGCCGAGCTTCAAAGGAACGTGCTCAGCCTCACGACGGCACGCGCCAAGCGCGATAGCCGCGACAACCGCTGACAAAAGGATCAGCCCCTTCACACCCTGCATGGTCATATCTCCTGATACGATTCCGGCAAAAGCCGTACTCTGGGGTACCTACAGGGCGTGCAGCGATCAAGGAGAGAGGCGGCAAACGCCAAGTTTTCCAAACCTATAGATGCGAAAATGCAACGACGACGCGTGTGAGAAAGTCAACACTTTTTGGATTATCGCGGCGACGCTCAAGTGCTTGTTTTAACCATACTTTTTGGGCGCCGTCGCGAGGCCGCGACGACGCCCGAAGGTGCCGTTCGTAAATAAGGTGTTAATTCAGCGGCGGTGACCAGGCGGGATCGGAAGCGAAGGATGGCGTCTTCACCTGCCGCTCGTTGTAACCCGTGATGTCGACCGAAAAAATGTGGGGTCCGCCGCCGTTGCCCTGCGAGTCGCGCCAGAACATCAGCACCCGGCCATTGGGGGCCCAAGTCGGCCCCTCGTTATGGAAGCCCTCAGTCAAAACCCGCTCACCGGAGCCGTCCGGCTTCATGACGCCGATCAGGAATTGGCCCCCTGTCTGCTGGGTGAAGGCGATGTAATCGCCGCGTGGCGACCATACCGGGGTCGAGTAGCTGCCGCCGCCCATCGAGATCGGGTGCGGATTGGAGCCGTCAGAATTCATCACGTAGAGCTTCTGCGATCCGTCGCGGTCACTCTCGAAGACGATTTGCTGTCCGTCGGGAGAATAACTGGGGCTCGTGTCGATTCCGGCCGACTGCGTGAGACGGCGCGACTGCCGCGACCTCAAATCCATTTCATAGATGCTGGAGCGGCCGTCGGGCGTTCCGAGGCTCATAACGACCTTCTGCCCATCGGGTGAGAATCGCGGGGCGAACGTCATGCCCGGGAAGTCGCCGACCAATTCGCGCCGGCCGGTCTCAAGGTTCATGATGAAAACCTTCGGCTGGTCGCTGGTGTACGACATGTAGGTGATTTCCTGGTTCGTCGGAGAGAACCTGGGCGTCAGCACCAGCTCCTTGCCCTGCGTCAGCAGCCGGACGTTGGCGCCGTCCTGGTCCATGATCGCCAGCCGCTTGACGCGGTTCTGCGCCGGGCCCGTCTCATCGACGAAGACAACGCGGGTATCGAAATAGCCTTTTTCACCGGTCAAACGTTCATAGACGCTGTCGGCGATCATGTGAGCAATGCGCCGCCAGTTCTGCGAGGACGTCGAGAATCGCTGACCGGCGAGCTGCTTTCCGGTGGCGACATCCCAAAGCCGGAATTCGGCGCCGACTCGGCCGTCGCCGGCATTGACCACACGTCCGACGACCAGGGCGTCGGCTTGTACCGACCGCCAATCGCCGAAGCGCGGCACGGCGTTGACGTCTCTGATCTGCTCGAGGAACGACGCCCGGTCGAGAGGACGAAACAATCCCGACCGTTCGAGGTCAGCCTGCATGACGTCCGAAATGCTGGTCGCCAGTTGCGGATCATCGCCGAGGAACGCGGGGATGGCGATCGGAATCGGCGCGATCGTGCCTTCCGTCTGCGTGCCTTTGAGCTGGGCCAACGCTTGCGAGCTCAGCCCGCAGTTCATCAACAGGCCCGCGATCAGCAGAGCAACGAAGGCTAGCGTCTGATTCAGGCAGCTGTTCCGGATCATGCTCAAATATCTCATCTGTCGATCATTGGCTGTTTCGGGTGTCCCGCATCGCGGTCGAATGAAGCAACTTTGCGGCGATTACAACATTTGGCGCGGATCGAAAGTCCAGTCGACGATCCTCCATGCACCATATTTATCGGGCGGCAGACGGAACGGTGAGCACATCTTCACCGCTCGCAACGCCGCTTCGGCATAGACCTGCCCCGCCGTCGTCGGCGGCGCCGAGGTGACGCGCGGTTCACCAGCAAGCGTGCCGTCGGGGTTCATTTCCCAGTGCAGTTCGACGACCGGAACCTCCTCGCCGCCGCCCGTGCCCGGCGGCCGCCAGCAGCCGTTGAGCTGCGACTTGAGCATGCCCTTCAGCAAATCCTGCTCACGCGCCGAGAGGACGGTATCGGTACCGGTCGCCGTTCCGGCTTCCTTTCCGATCTTGTCGGACGTTGTGCTCGACCCTGAGGCCTGCTGACCCTTCTTCCGCGGATCCTTATCGAGCAGAGCCTTCGGCGGCGCATCGTCCGGCGACTTGTCGAGGAGGGACGCGATCCGGCTCGGATCGAATTTCTTCTTGGCAGCCTCGGCTCTTTTCTTCGCTTCCTCGCGCTTCTTTTTCTTCAGTTCCGCGGCGCGCTTTTTCTTGGCGGCTTCGGCAGCTTTTTTCTTTGCCTCTTCGGCTTTCTTTTTCGCCTCTTCCTCAGCTTTTTTCTTGGCTTCTTCCTCGGCCTTCTTCTTGGCCTCCTCTTCAGCCTTCTGCTTGGCTTCTTCGGCCTTGCGCTCCTCCTCGAGCTTTTTCTCGAGCAGCTTCTTTTCGTCGGGCGTCGGGCCGGGCGCTTCTACAGGCGGCGGAGGTGGCTCCTCCAGCTTCTTGGCGATCGGATCGGGTTGCGGCTTCGGCTTATCCTCCGCCTTCGGAGGTTCGGCAGGCTTCGGCGGCTCGGCCTCAGGCGGCGGTTCGAGCTTCGCGACTTCCTGATCCTGTTCGGGCTGCTGTTCCTTCTCGGGCGGCGGTGGCGGCGCGGCGGCATTCTCCGGCTTCTTCGTATCGTTCTTGCTGTCGTCGGGCTTCGGCTCGTCGTTCGCCTTGGTTTCGAGGTTCTTTGCGTCTTCGCTGCCTTGCTTCAGGCGCAAAAAGTCCGATGGCGTGATGATATCCGCAGAGATAGCCGGCGTGTCAGGCGACAGCGGCGGGACGGAGCGCATGGAGAATAGCGCCCACCCGAGCAGCGCGGCGTGGAACATCAAGGACAGAACAAGTCCGAAGGGCACGGCTAAGTGCCTCCCTTCTCCTGATCGAGTACAAACGACAGCTTCTTGAAACCACCGTCGTTGATGCGTCCCATCACTTTCATCACGGTGCCGTATGGAACGCCCCTATCGCCGCGCACGAATATCGTTTCGTCGTAGCCATTCTTGGCGATGGCTTTGAGCTTGGTCGCGAGATCATCGAGGGTGACCTGAGACTCACCGATGAAGACGTCGCCGTTGACCTTCACCGTGACGGCGAGCGGTTCCTGCTTCGGCGTCGGGATTTGTTGCCCCTTTGCCTCCGGCAGATCGACGGGAATGCCGACTTGCAGAAGCGGCGCGGCAACCATGAAGATAATCAGCAGCACGAGCATCACGTCGACCATCGGGGTGACGTTAATCTCGCTCATCGGAGCGTTGCGGCCGCGACGCCGTCGCCCGCGTCCGCCGCCTCCGCCCATCTTTACGCTTGCGCCCATGTGCTCAGGTCCTCACGTCGATCTGACGCGATACGATCGCGGCGAACTCGTCGGAAAAGGCGTACAGACGCTGAGAGATCGCAGACGAATCGGCGGAAAATTTGTTGTAGAAGACGACGGCGGGAATGGCGGCCATCAGACCGAGCGCCGTTGCGAACAGCGCTTCGGCGATGCCCGGCGCGACGACCGCGAGCGACGTGTTTTTCGAAACGGCGATCGACTGGAAGCTCGTCATGATGCCCCAGACGGTGCCGAAAAGACCGACGAACGGCGCCGTCGATCCGACCGTCGCGAGGAAGAGCAGCCGCCGGTCGAGGCGCTCCATCTCGCGGCTGATCGTGACATCCATCACTTTTTCGACGCGGAGCTGAATGCCGCCGAGGGCGCGAATGTTGCCTTCGACCGAGCGCTTCCATTCGCGCATGGCCGCAACGAACAAGGCCGCCATCGTGATCGTCCGGCCGCGCGAGAGGTTGGCGTAGAGTTCATCGAGCGACTGGCCCGACCAAAACATCTGCTCGAAGCGGTCGCTTTCAACGCGCGCCCGGCGAAACGCCAGCAACTTTTCGAAAATGATCGCCCAAGACCAAATCGAGGCGAGCCCGAGCCCCGTCATCACGATTTTGACGACGATGCTCGCCTGCATAAAGAGCTCGACGAACGAGAACCCGGCCGCATTGACCGGAGCAACGACGCCTTGAGCGACATCCGCGGGATTCATTTCACCATCCATGTCGAAGAATTGCAGCGGTCGTGTGGGGCGAGCGTGAGACTGACGGTCCGGCCGCAATACCTATCGCTTGCCGGGAATCGGCTCGCGATTGCTTTTGACGGTGTCGTGACATTCACCCCGCAGCCATGCCCCGCCGCATGCGCTTCTCTTGGTTCAGAGCTTTCGCTGCGCAATATGACCAAACAAGGGCTCTAAAACTGCATCCCTAATGGCGCAGAGGTTGGTTTATCCACGTAAAAGGTCGGCGCTGACCTCACGGTGAGCCCTTTGCGGCGCGACGTCGCGGTTGCGGCTTTAACCAATTTCGCAGGCCAACCGGGATCGTTCTTCGAAAATTTTGCACAATTCGCAAGCGTACGGCCTAATTATTGGGCATATTGCAATGCAATATAGCTCATATCGTGCTGATTTAACACAATAAAACTCGTCAATCCTGCTGCACAATTCATGCGCCGCATCATCGAATTTTGTTTTCATGTTACGAAAAAAAGTTGACTAAGAGCCAACTTGCACGTGAGTTGCGTGGAGTGGGAACGAACGTCGGCAATCGGACAAAACGACACATTCCGATCCGCCGGCCGGGCAAAGTCCCACGCCAAAAAAGAAAAAATGCTCTGACGGCAGTCAATTCCAATGTGCGCAAGAACGACAGGGAAACGCCAATGGCAAAGAAAATCTCACCTGATGATCCACGAATAGCCAAGAAGTTTTCCGGAGACCGAACATGGTCTCTGGTCGCAGTGACTGTTCTGTGGGCGCTTTATGCGTTCGTCTTCTACGAAGTGAAGGGAAACCTCAGCTCACCTGACGTTGCATGGACGCTTGCCGTGTTCGGCGGGCTCGTTCTGCTGTTCAATACAGCAGCCATCCTGGCGATGATCGCGCACCTCAGCGAGGAGCGTGAGGAGATCTATGGACTAGATCTCCACTACGTCGATCTCGCAAAAAATAAATCCAAAAGCTGATAGGTGGCACCGTGGAAAAGCCGCATTACGAACCTCCCAAACAGTCTGCCATTGGCCAACTCTTCGACAGCCTTTTTCTGCTTGTCCTCGTGTTGGCTGCGCTGTTCACGCCTCTTTACCTCAAACTCGCCGGCGGCGGTAAAATTGAGTTGCCTGTCGCCGACCCATCGACCTGGGCCGGCCTTGGCCAAAACGCCGTCCAAGCGGCGCAGTGGGAAAAGCTCGGTTTCCATCCCGACACCGCCGCTCCGCTGATCACGTCGCGCTTCGACTACAGCTTCAGCCCGCTCGAACTCGGCATCACGGCGGCGGTGGTTGTTGGCTACTTCATTATTCTCTTCATCTTCTCGAGGCGGGAATACCTCGATGTGATCGAAGAGCGCTTCGGCAGAAAGTGAGTGTCCTCAATGAACAATTGGCAGCTTTTAGAA
This sequence comes from Hyphomicrobium sp., assembly GCA_035538995.1. GTDB lineage: Bacteria > Pseudomonadota > Alphaproteobacteria > Rhizobiales > Hyphomicrobiaceae > Hyphomicrobium_B. The sequence continues at coordinate 18,659 of DATLJG010000246.1, forward strand.
TACGCGGCCTGGGCGCTGTCGGCGATCCTCGGCCTTTGGATGCTCTTCGACATGATCAAGACCAATCGCGCCTACGACGAAGACCTTCTGATGTCGTCCCGCGAAGGTGAGATTGACGAGGCGCTTGTCATTGATCCCTCACACCAAGGGGGACACAAGTGAGTCAGACAACAGCAATCCACGGCGAAAAAATTTCGCTTCTCCGCGTTCTCGGTCCCGCTCACGTCTGGGCCTTGGGTGTCGGTATCGTGCTTGTCGGCGAGTATATGGGTTGGAACTTCGCCGTCGGCAAAGGCGGCGCCATCGCCGCTCTCATCGCGTGCTGGGTCGCGGGTCTCCTTTATACCTGCGTCGCCATGATCGACTCGGAAGTGACCTCGACGGTTGCTGCCGCCGGCGGACAATACGCGCAGGCCAAGCACATCGTCGGGCCGCTTATGGCCTTCAATGTCGGGCTGTATCTTGTGTTCGCCTACACGATGCTCGAGGCGGCGAACGCCATTACACTCGGCTATCTTGTCCAAACGGTCGGGCAAATGGCCGGGTTCGCGGACGCTCACGACAAGCCATTCATCGTTTTAACGATCGTGTTCTTGGCGTGGCTCAACTATCGCGGCGTCTACGCGACGTTGACGGTGAACCTGATTCTTACTGCAATCGCGTTCATCGCCGTCGTCGTTCTGTTCACAGCCGTGCGTCCGTGGTCGACCGAGATGCTCCACCATAAGGAACTCCTGACTGGATTGCCCTATGGCTGGATCGGCGTCATCGCGTCACTGCACTTCGGTCTCTGGTACTATCTCGGGATCGAGGGCACGTGTCAGGCCGCCGAAGAAGTGCGGTCTCCGGCACGGTCTCTGCCGCTCGGTACGATGACCGGCATCATCACGCTGCTCATCGCCGCGACCATGACCTGGTATCTCTCCACGGGATTGATGCCGTGGGAATACCTCGGCCAAGCGATCACGCCTCTGTTCGACGCTGCGCGGCTGACCAGTTCGACGCCACTGATGGTCCTGCTCTTCATCGGCACCATGTTCTCGACGCTGGCTTCGGCCAACGGATGCATCAACGATGCTTCGCGCGCATGGTTCTCGATGGGACGTGACCGTTATCTTCCGGCGTGGTTCGGCGCGGTGCATCCGGGAACCAGAACACCGTTCCGCTCGATCGTGTTCCTTGTTCCAGTCGCGTTGATCTTCGCGTACTTCGCGCCTCTTGATCAGGTGATCACCTTCTCGATCCTGTCGGGCCTGCTCGGATACACGTACATGTCCTTGCAGGTCATCATGTTCCGGAGGAAGTGGCCGCTCACTTCGATCAAGCGCGGTTACGTCCATCCGTTCCATCCCATCCCGGCGATCGTCCTGTTGGCGATCTGCTCCACCACGTACTTCGCGGTGTTCCTGGGCTATGGCACGCAGCTTGTGGCGATGATGATCTTCTTCATCGTTGCGTCGCTGTGGTTCCATTTCCACCGCTACAAGTACGTGAGGCGCGGTGATCAGTTCACCATGAACTGGCCACGTCCGATGGGCGTTTGATGTCCCCATAAACTCGAGTGGCGCGTCCATCCGGATGCGCCACCCTTTTCTTGAGATGGGCCGATGCCGCACCTGCCGCACGAACTCGTATTTCTCATCGTCGCCATAGCCGTTCCTGTGCTTGTGTGGATCGCGAAGCGCGATGCGCGGGCGGCCGCCGCGGCTCGCCACGGCTTGCTCGACGGCGGCCTCAAGGCCCTCGATACTTCACGGCTTTCGATCGAACCTTCTGGATTTCCAAAAATCGAAGGAACATCGAAGGGACGTGCTTTCCGTGTCGCGCTCATTCCCGACACGCTGACATTCCGGCGGCTGCCGCAGCTATGGCTCGACGTGACGCTGAGGCGCGACCTGCCAACCGTTCGCGACAGCATCGCCATTCTCATCCGGCCGTCGGGCGCCGACTATTTTTCGCTGACGGATCGCTTGCACGATAACTTGCTGCCCCCGGCAGATTTTCCGGACTCATGCCTGATCAAAGGTCAAGGCCCCGGAGCGCGTGCGCTCCTCAATCGCATCGCGCCCTGCGCCGCCCGGCTGCTGCAAGATATAAAAATCAAGGAGATTGTCGTATCGCCGCGCGGCATCCGCGTGGTTCGACAGTTCGCGCAAGGCGCCCGAGGCTCGCACCTGATCCTCCGCCAATCGGTTTTTGAAGGCGCGCACTTGCAAGCCGGCGAACTCGAAGACATGATCGGCGCAGCCATGCAAATTGAAAACACGCTCACCGAGCTCAATCTGGTTTCTGCCGCATAATGACGTCGCAAGCCGAGCGCAAACCGCTCCACCCCTACCTCGTGCTCGCCATTGCCATCGTATTGCCGGGCATGGGGCAAGTCGCTGTGGGGCAGCCGCAACGCGGTTTCATGTTTGCGTTTTTCACGCTGTTGCTGGCCTTGATCACCTGGCAAATCTCGTCGCCGGATCGCTCTATCGTCGGCCGCTCGGCGCTCGGCTTGTTCGTGTGGGCCATCTCAATCCCCGACGCATATCGAATCGCCAGAGTGCATTGGGAAACGTGGAAGCGGAAGCATCCGACCGCTTAACCGGTCTGCTCCGTGTGCGCGAGGAATGCGCCGCGCACGGCATCGCTCAGGCGCAATGGTTTGCCCGACATCGATACGAGAACGACCGTCACCTCGGCTTCGACGAGTTGCACCCCATTGCGCGAGATCGTCTGAATGAGCGTGACACTCGCGGCTCCGAGTTCCTTGACGCGCGTTTCGACCTCAAGCAGGTCGTCCATCCGCGCCGGACGCGCAAAGTCGAAGCTCATCCGCCGAACGACGAACGCCGCCGGCTCGCGGCTATCGGACCCGTCGATCATGCGGCGCGCATCGGTGCCGAGCAATCTCAGAAAGTCGGTGCGGCCGCGTTCGGCAAAGCGCACGTAGGACGCATGATAGACGACGCCACCGGCGTCGGTGTCCTCGAAGTAAACTCGAACGGGTAGAACGTGGCGCGTGGCGCCGTCGTCATTGCGGATACGCCCGGCAAGGTCCGGCCATCGATGATCGCTCACACGTCTGCTCCGCTGCCGCTGCCAAGCTCGATCACGACGATTTCGGGCGGCGAACCAAACCGCAGCGGAACGGACGAGCACCCCAGCCCGCCGGAGACGATGAGATTGCGTCCCTCTTCGACCTTGTGTCCGTAAATGTAGCGCGTGCCATAGCGCGACGGGACGACCGGCGAATAGCCGAAAATGCGCACCTGCCCGCCATGCGTGTGGCCGGAGATCGTCAACGATACGCGGTCGGGGACTTTCGGAAAGATATCGGGCTCATGCGCCATCAGAACGACCGGCGCGTCGTCGGTAATCTGCTGCAGCGTCTTCGGCAGGTCATCGATCCCCGCGAAACGATACGGGCTATCATCCGCCAATTCGTCGGCTTCGCTCGGGCCGCCCAAGAAGGCCCACTGATCGCCCAATCCGGCCAGCCAAAACGCGCGGTCGTCCTTTTGCAAACGAACAGCCTGGTTCTCGTAAACTGCAATCCCGACGTCTTCGAGCACGCGGCCGGCGCGGGTCGGGCCAGCACGCCGCTTCTGCGCCTCGCGATCTTCCCACCAGTCATGGTTGCCAAGAACGGCGTGGACTCCGAGAGGCGCCTTGAGGTTCGCAAGCTCCGCCGCCCAGCTCTCATCGGGAACAGGGTTCGACATTTTGCCGAGGCCGCGGCCGACCACATAGTCACCGAGCAACAAAATTGCGTCCGGCTTCAGGCTGTTCGTCTGCTCGACGATCGCGGCGACACGCTCGATCGACATCCACGGATCGCAAACGTGAAGATCGGCGAGAACCGCCAGCCGCACGTTCAGGTCGGGCGTCCAGCGCGGCGGCGTCAGATGATATCGGGTCACCGTCTCGCGGAAGGATTCGGCAACGGCGTAACTGCTCAAAGCCGTGGAGCCGATGCCCACAACAGTCGAAATCTTGAGCAGGTCGCGGCGGCTGATCATATATTGCGGTTCCCTCGGATTGTGCACGGCGCACTCTATGCGATGCTCCGCGCCCTCTTCCAACACTGCTGGTCAAAAACGTGAATTTCGCGACGCGCGGCAGCGGCGTTAAGTCTCGTCCAGGCCGTCGTCGAAGATCGGCAGATCGGGGGTGGCGGACCGGACGGGACCGCTGACGCCAAGGTGGCGGTAGGATTTCAGCGTTAACACGCGGCCGCGCGGGGTGCGGCTGATGAAGCCCTGCTGCAGCAGATAGGGCTCGACGATTTCCTCGAGCGCATCGCGGGGCTCCGACAGCGCCGCGGCCAGGGTTTCGATCCCGACCGGGCCGCCCTCGTAGTTTTTCAGAATGCATCCGAGATAGCGGTGATCGAGCGCGTCGAGCCCCTCGGCGTCGACTTCGAGCATCTTCAAGGCGCGATCGGCGACAACGGCATTGATGACGGCCGCACCTTCGACAGCAGCGAAATCGCGAACGCGGCGGAGAAGACGTCCGGCGATGCGCGGCGTTCCTCGTGATCTCTTGGCGATCTCACGCGCGCCGTCGGTGGACATGGCGGCGCCAAGCACCCGCGCACCGCGAGAAACGACCAGTTCCAACTCCTCCGTCGAATAGAAATTCAGCCGGACGGGAATGCCGAAGCGGTCGCGCAGCGGGTTGGTCAGAAGACCGGCGCGCGTCGTGGCGCCGACAAGCGTGAATTTCGGAAGATCGATCCTGACGGAGCGCGCCGCAGGCCCCTCCCCGATCATCAGATCGAGCTGAAAATCTTCCATCGCCGGATAGAGGATTTCTTCGACGGCGGGATTCAAGCGATGAATTTCGTCGATGAAGAGCACGTCACGCTCTTCGAGGTTGGTCAGCAGCGCGGCCAGATCACCGGCCTTCGAAATCACGGGCCCGGAGGTGGCGCGAAATCCTACGCCCAGCTCCTTCGACATAATCTGCGCCAGCGTCGTTTTTCCGAGGCCCGGGGGCCCTGCGAACAGGACATGATCGAGCGCGTCGCCGCGTCCGCGCGCGGCCGTGATGAAAACGCGAAGGTTGGCGCGCGCCTGTTCCTGGCCGATGAATTCGTCGAGCGACTGCGGGCGGATCGTCGCCTCGAAGGCGTCCACCTCTTTGCGCGCGCTGCTGACGAGCCGGTCGGTCATGGTTTGTTCGTGGGGCTATTCGACGGTTGCGTCAAGCCACGGCTTCCGGTCGCCAACCACGAAATCGTACGACGGCAGAATGCGCGGCGTTCAAGCCGTTGGATTTTCCAGCAGAATACCCGCCCCAATCAGCAACGCCCGCATGCCGATGGCGATGAGCCCGGCGACGAACGCGAGTACCGGCAGCGCGCCTTGGGCTGGAATTGGAAAGATGATCGTGGCCGCCATGAAGGCCAGAACTCCAGCAACGGCTGCGTGCAGCCAAGAGTACGTTCCGTGTTGCAGGACGAACGGCGACAATCCGAGGGCAGCGACGGTTGCGGGCAAGGCACTCCAGGCAAAAACGTCGATGGCGAATTCGCCAAGCGGCCCCGTCACCGGTTCCGGCATCAGGAAATCGGTTGCGGGCCTGGCAAGCGCCAGCGCGAGATACAGGAGGCTCGTGAAAAATGGCGCGGCAAGCGATGTGATCAACACCATCCAAACCGTCCGTTGACCGTTGCTCACGTCTTTCACGATCTCTCGACCTCATTCTGATTTTGCCGCCGAGCCCGATTATCGGGCCAGCTCTTTGAGCGCTCGTTTTATCAGCGCCGCCGTGTCGGCTGCTTCACCGAGTTCGCGCGCAGCAAGCGCCACGGCGGTATTTGCCTGGGCCGGGTTATAGCCGAGATTGGTCAGGGCCGAGATCGACTCGGCGGCGGCAAGTCCTGCCGGCGGGACAACGGTCGCGACGCCGCCTGCGGGAGCGGGCAACCCGGCAACGGACAGCGACGGCGCTTTGTCCTTCAGTTCGGCGACGATGCGCAGCGCCAGCTTCTTGCCGACGCCGGGCGCTTCCTCGACGGCGGCCCAATTGCCGAGAGCCACGGCGTTGGCGATGTCCTGCGGACCGAGTACGCCGAGCACGCTCAAGGCGACCTTGGCGCCGACACCCTGGATCGTTTGCAATGTGCGAAACCAGCTGCGTTCGAATTCGCTTTGAAAGCCGAACAGCCGGATCGCATCCTCGCGGACGTGGGTATCGATGGTGAGGGAAACATCGTCGCCCGGTTTCAAATTGCGCAGCGTGCGCGACGATGCCTGCACCTCGTAGCCGACACCATGCACATCAACGATGAGAAAACTCTCGCCGATGGCGTCGACCTTGCCTTTGAGCTTGCCGATCATGTGCCGACGACTTTCGCCGAGACGGATGCCAGCCGCGCGCGGCTGACGCGCAGGTGGGCGTGCGTGATGGCGATGGCGAGCGCGTCGGCTTCATCGGCGCATCCGAACGTCGCCTTCGGCAAGAGAAATGAAATCATCGCCTGGACCTGCTGCTTTTCGGCGTGTCCGGTTCCGGTCACCGATTTCTTGATCAGGTTCGGCGTATATTCGGCAACACGGAGACCGAGGCGGGCGGGCGCGAGCAAAACTGCGCCGCGCGCCTGACCAAGCTTCAGCGTCGAGCGCGGGTTCTCGTTGACGAACGTTTCCTCGACGGCCGCCTCGGACGGGCTGAAGCTCTGGATGATGCCGGTGATTTCATCAAACAGCGCCGATAGCCGGTAGGCGAGATCGTCGTCCTTCGGCGGCGTGATGACGCCCGAGGCGACATAGACGAGCCGCACCCCGTCGCTTTCGACGACGCCCCAGCCCGTGCGCCTGAGGCCGGGATCAATGCCGATGATGCGAATCGTTCGTCCGTTCATGCATTTCGCATAGCACGAACCGCATACGAGGCCGAAGGCGGGGCGAGCATCGGCGGCAACGGCGGTGGCTTCGTGGCATCAGCCACCTTGCCAGTCAGAATGGCATCAAGCGCTTCGGCGACTTCGGGTTCGGTCCAGTAGCCCGTATGGCCGCCCGGCCCCAGAACGTAATTATCGACGCGCAGGCCCGACGGGGCGACGATGCTGCCGCCGATGTAGTCATCGACGCGATACAGGTTGATCCAGCATTTCAGGCGGGCCGCGACGCCGACGGGGGTTGGACGCGATGCGGCATATTCGTGAAAATACTTCTGGTAGATGCTGCCGAGCGGCGAGCCAAACGTGAGCAGCGCCGGAGCTGCTTGCCCGAGTTCGGCGTAGGCCGGGCCGTTGTTGTGCAGATAATCGTAGGCGACAATCGCTCCCTGGCTGTGAGCCAGGAAGATGACCCCGTCATAGCCCTGATGCTGAACGAATGTCTTGAGAAGGAGCTTCAACCGCTCCTGAATGCGGGTGCGACGCGGGAGTTCGGAGGCTGGCCGGAAGCGCGCCGGAATGAAGACAAACGCGGCTTCGAGGCTCGGGCGGTAATTGTGATCGATCAGGTCGCGGGCGATGCGGATGATATTCGCAACGCTGCGCCCGAACGATAGCGGCACGATTAGCGCCGCGACGGCGGCCAACGGCAGGACGAAGCTGCGGAACGTCACGAAGGCGCGGCTTTGCTCCATTTCCGGCTGGAAGAACACAAACGTCAACACGATCACGAAAGCACCGATCAGCAGTGCTGTAAGCCACGGACTGAACAGCAGGCGTGGCATCTCCCGCGCCGTGCGTTCGAGATTATCGGACCCGACGCGCGCACGATAGCGGCGGACGCGCATGATCAGCCAAGCGCCGACGAGGAAGGCCATAACGGTCAACGCCGCCGCCGCGTAGATGAACTTGAAGCGGGCGATCCATTCGAGCTTCAGGTCCGGCACCTGCAGCGCCTGGACGATTGGGTTGTCGGCATTGATCGACTTGTTGTGCACGGCTGCAAGGATCGAGTCTTTCAGGACGTGCAGCGACGATCCGGTCTCGGCGCGCGTCAGCATCGTGTAGATGATCGAGACGACGAGCGTGGTCCAGAGCAGGAACTGCATGATCAGGATGCCGATGCTCGTCGAGATCGCCGCCAAGCGGGACGGATCACCCGACTTGCGGGAGCGTCCCAGCGCGGTCAGCAACAGGCACGCCGCGATGACGATCAGAAGGCCCCAAAAGCGCCAGCCATAGATGATGACGCGATAAAGTCCGTTGACGTAGCAAGCGGCGAGCGGGTCACTCGGCAGGCAACTGCTATGCGCCGCCGCGAGTTGCGGACCGCGCAGCTTGAGCGGCGGAAAGAGATCGGTGGCCGCGATCAATGCGCCGTTGGCGGCGAGCACGATCAGCAGCGCGCTCGTCAGCACCAGCCAGAACGTGGCGTCGTACCAGGAATAATCCTGTGCCTTCAGGATGCGATAACCGAGATAGAGCGCAGCGGCGAGCAAGGCCGCCTGCACGACGATGAATTGGCCACCAGCCGCGAAGCGTTCGAGCCCCAACCATTTCGGCTCGTAAAGATAGACGGCGCAGATCAGAGACGTCGCAACGGTCAGCGCCGCAATCGGGCCGCGCAGCAGCCAGGCCGCAGTCCAGAGGATGGCGCGGACGGTCGCTGCGACGAGACCCATCGAGCGGTCGAGCATGGCGTTGACGAGATGGTGGGATTCGAAAATGACG